>JALVRY010000298.1:0-7515 GCA_027024625.1 Thiotrichaceae bacterium | reverse complement strand
TCCCCAAGGTGGCAGAAAGCATCCGCAGCAAGAATATTTGCAAGTTGACACTAAAAATATCCTATTTATTGTAGGTGGTGCTTTTGCGGGTATGGATAAAATTATCCAAAACCGTACAGAAAAAAGTGGTATAGGTTTTGGCGCAGAAGTTAAAACCAAGGATGAAAGCAGTAATTTTGGTGAGATGATTAAAGACATCGAGGCGGATGACTTAGTGCGTTATGGACTTATTCCAGAGTTCGTCGGGCGTTTACCTGTTGTTGCGACCTTAGAAGAGCTGGATGAAGATGCACTTATTCGTATTTTAACAGAGCCTAAGAATGCTATTACCAAGCAATATGAAAAACTGTTTGAAATGGAAGATACAGAATTAGAGTTTCGTGAGGATGGCTTAAGGGCAATTGCACGAAAATCAAAAGAAAGGAAAACAGGTGCTAGGGGGTTGCGCACGATTATGGAAAGCGTGCTGCTTAATACCATGTATGACCTACCCTCAGAAGAAGGCGTGAGCAAAATTGTCATTGATGAAGCAGTAGTCAATGGTGATGCAGAACCTTATCGCATCTATGAAAATGCAGACATGCCTTTAGCAACAGGCACAGATTAGAAAATTATGATCAAGCTCGCTATTTATTAGGAGGTTGCTTGAGAGTATGAGTCCGTAGCGTGGGAAGGCTGGTTTGAGTTGTATTTTTTATCAATTTGGGGAGAATAGCATTCTATTTAGCGAGAATTGAGGAAAAATCTAGTCAAATTCAGCTTTCCCGCAGCAAGGTTCGCTATTCGCAGACAGTCTCCCAGTGAGTTTATACTACTACCTCCTCTCTATACCTTGAAAACAATATTTCATCCCCCACTGTTTTTATAAGGATTCGGGTATAAGTAGGAGTGCACACACATTTAACAATTTACTGGTCTATTTTCCGCTATTCAATCCATTCTCTCAGTCGCGTAGCACGGCTATGCTTCTTCGATAATGAATGAATATCAAAAAATATCTTTCGCAAATTTTGTTAAATTAATTATGCACTCCCACTTAAAAAGTCCTTAGCAGAAATTCATTAACGAGGCTATCAATGTCAATAGAAGCAGAACAGTTTGGAGAAATTATGACTATCCCTGTATTACCGTTACGAGATGTTGTGGTTTATCCGCATATGGTGATCCCTTTATTTGTCGGGCGACATAAGTCAATTCGAGCCTTAGATGCAGCAATGGAAGAGGGCAAGCAAGTTTTATTGGTTGCTCAAAAAAATGCAGATGTCGATACGCCTGAAAAAACAGATATTTATAGCTATGGCACACTTGCAAATATACTACAGCTATTAAAGTTACCTGATGGTACCTTGAAAGTATTAGTTGAAGGCGTTGATCGTGTAATGATCCATGCACTCAATAGCCATGAAGATGATTATCAAATTGCCGATATTGAAGTTCAGCATTCTATTTTTGCAATGACAGACCGCAAAGAGAAGGCACTGGCTAAGTCATTGAATGGCTTATTTGAGCAATATGTAAAGCTTAATAAAAAAGTACCTCCTGAAATTTTATCATCTTTGGCAGGCATTGAAGATACCTCTCGCTTAGCAGATACAATCATTGCGCACTTAGGCTTAAAGCTTGATGAAAAACAAAAAGTACTAGAAATTCTTGATGTTGAAGAGCGACTATCTTATTTGATGGAGCTAATCGATGGAGAGATTGATTTATTGCAAGTTGAGCAAAAGATTCGTGGTCGCGTAAAACAACAGATGGATCGTAGCCAACGTGAGTACTATTTGAATGAGCAAATGAAAGCCATTCAAAAAGAACTTGGTGATTCGGAAGAAACAAGTAGTGAAGTTGATGAACTTGCTGAAAAAATTAAAAAAGCAGGCTTGCCAAAAGAGGCAAAGGAAAAAGCGAATTCTGAATTAAAGAAGCTTAAAATGATGTCGCCAATGTCAGCTGAAGCGACGGTTGTGCGTAATTATATCGATACCTTGGTTGGAGTGCCGTGGAAGAAAAAGTCACGGGTTTCCTCTGATCTATCAAAAGCGCAGAAAATTCTTGATGATGATCACTATGGCTTAGAAAAAATAAAAGAACGTATCCTTGAATACCTTGCTGTGCAGCAACGTGTGAAAAAATTAAAAGGCCCTATTATGTGTTTAGTAGGACCTCCGGGTGTGGGTAAAACCTCATTAGGGCAATCGATTGCACGAGCAACGGGGCGCAAGTTTACGCGTATGGCTCTTGGTGGTGTGCGGGATGAATCAGAAATTCGAGGGCATCGTCGCACCTACATAGGTTCTCTCCCAGGGAAAATTATTCAAAACCTTTCACGTATTGGTACACGTAATCCATTATTTTTACTTGATGAAATTGATAAAATGGCAATGGATTTTCGTGGTGATCCTGCATCTGCGATGTTGGAAGTGCTCGACCCCGAACAAAATAGCACCTTTGCAGACCATTATTTAGAAGTTGATTTTGATCTATCAGATGTGATGTTTGTGGCAACATCAAATAGCTTAAATATTCCTGGACCACTGTTAGATCGGATGGAGGTTATTCGTATACCTGGCTATACTGAAGATGAAAAATGGAATATAGCCAAAAATTATCTTGTACCTAAACAGTTTAAAGTCAATGGAATAAAGAAAGGTGAGCTAACGATTAGCGAGTCTGCAATTCGCGGCATTATTCGCCATTATACACGTGAAGCAGGCGTTAGAAATCTTGAACGTGAAATCTCTAAGATTTGCAGAAAAGCAGTAAAAGAGCACTTATTGGATAAAACGAAAAAGAAATCTGCTGTTAGTGCAAAGAATTTAAAGAAATATTTAGGTGTTCAGCACTTTGACTATGGAAAGGCAGATAAAGAAAACCGTGTAGGGCAAGTTACAGGACTAGCGTGGACATCGGTTGGTGGTGAGTTACTAACCATAGAAAGTGTTGTCTTACCGGGTAATGGTGCAATTAAAAGTACTGGTCAGCTTGGTGATGTAATGAAGGAGTCTATTGCAGCTGCAGAGACTGTTGTAAAGAGTAGGGCGGCTTCATTAGGGCTAAAGCGTAAATTCCTGCAAAGACATAATGTACATATTCATGTTCCAGAAGGCGCAACACCTAAGGATGGCCCAAGTGCAGGTGTGGGAATGGTTACTGCAATCGTTTCGGCGATGACAAATATTCCAGTAAAAGCAAATGTGGCAATGACAGGAGAAATCACATTAAGAGGTGAGGTTCTTCCCATAGGTGGTTTAAAAGAAAAGCTACTTGCAGCTCATCGTGGTGGCATTACGCATGTGTTAATACCTAATGATAATGAAAAAGATTTAGAAGAAATCCCTAGTAATGTTACAAAAGGTTTAAAAATTACACCTGTTAAGTGGATTGATGAGGTACTTAATCTAGCACTTGAAAGGGTGCCTGAACCTTTGTTGGAAGACGAGGACGATACTGAGTGTGATTCTGCTTCAATAGACGCATCTCCTGACTCAGATAACAAAGAAGTTCGTGCTCATTAAGCGGTTTAGGGGGAAATATTGATTTCTTCTGATTTAAAGTATGTCACTTTGTTCCATTCAGTCTCTTTGTTCTCACATTGAGATTATTAGTCAGCCACATAATCTTATAGGGTTATGTGGCTGGCTTACATTTGAGCTATCACATCAATAAAAACAACATGATCATGTTGTTTTTTGTACAAATTCGAAAAATGTTGTGGAAAAGATACATTTTTCTTTAAGAACTGTTGCAAAAAAACGCTATCCCATTGACACCCTTCTCAGTTGACTGGTATAAATGCCTACAGTGTTTAATGGCGATGGTGTTCTACACCCTTTTTATATGCAGACTCCAGCCAATAACTTCTAATAAATAGTTAACCTAATGATAGATAGATAATCTTCTATGCAAAGCGAAAGGAATCATCTACTATCTCCCCGCACAAACATACGGCAGTAAAACCAAAGGACATAAATTATGAATAAATCAGAACTTGTCTCTGCAATGGCAGAAAAGTCAGGACTCACTAAAGCGGATAGCGAGCGTGCTTATAAAGCATTTGTTGAAACCGTAACAGAAACACTTGCTGGTGGTGACACGCTTAGCCTTATTGGCTTCGGAACATTCCTAGTTCGTGAGCGTAGTGCACGCACAGGACGTAATCCTCGCACGGGTGAAAGTATCCAAATTAAAGCGTCAAAAAATCCTTCATTTAAGGCTGGTAAAGCATTAAAAGATGCAGTAAACTAGCCGCCTTTCAAACGATGGGTGATTAGCTCAGTTGGTAGAGCGTCGCCCTTACAAGGCGAATGTCGGGGGTTCAAGTCCCTCATCACCCACCATCGTTTTTGGAGTGGTAGTTCAGTTGGTTAGAATATCGGCCTGTCACGCCGAGGGTCGCGGGTTCGAGTCCCGTCCACTCCGCCAACATCAAAAGGATGTCTTATTAGACATCCTTTTTTTACACTCAATGTTATATGATTAGTGACTTTTTCATCGCATGTTGAGAGAAACTGTTATCACTTAGACCCGAGATAACAGAGTAGTACTAAAGAGATGAGTCCATCAGCTCTTTAGCTCGTGGAGCGGTAGTTCAGCTGGTTAGAATATCGGCCTGTCACGCCGAGGGTCGCGGGTTCGAGTCCCGTCCGCTCCGCCATTTTCTATTTTATCCCATGTTTAGTAATTTATAACGATGGGTGATTAGCTCAGTTGGTAGAGCGTCGCCCTTACAAGGCGAATGTCGGGGGTTCAAGTCCCTCATCACCCACCATCGTATGATAACTACTCTGAAACCTTCTCTATTCCTCTTAAAATGTATTCTCCTATTTCTTGTTTCAAATAGTTAGGCTATTATTGCCCCCATTCAGTTGCTATGCATAAAGACTGAGCATAATTGCGAAATATCCATCATACATACTAATAAATGGTGCTTTGATAATTGTAAAGTTTGCTTTTATGAATTTATCAAAGATTGCCAAATACATTTGCTAACGAAAAGAATTTACTATGCTACAAAATATTCATGATAAAGCTAAGGGCTGGGTTGCTTACCTAATTATCTTTCTAATCAGTATTCCTTTTGCTCTTTTTGGGATTAATTCATATTTAGGTGGTGGAGCTAACCGTATTGTCGCTGAAGTTAATGGTGAAGAAATCCAAGCCTCAGTTATCAATAATGAATTAGTGCAATTGAAACAGCAGTTTGCTCAGGTTCAAGGTTTTGACGACAATGCTTTAAAACAAATCGCATTAGATCGCATTGTCAATCGTACACTTCTCGCACAAGAAATTAAAAATCAGGGATACCGTGCAAGCAGTAGTGAAGTCATAAAAGAAATTTCTCAGGTTGAAGCTTTTCAAAAAGACGGTAAATTTGATGCCGAGCTTTATAAGCAAGTACTCACCTCAAATCGTAGAAATGAATCCATGTTTGAAGAGAGTGTGCGAAATGATATTGCACAATCCCAGTTCCAAGGCTTAGTGGCGGCCACTGCATTTATTCCAAAAGAAGAAGCTGAACAATACCAAGCACTAAAAACACAAAAACGCGATATTGATACATTCACGATAAAAATGGATGCGTTTAAAGATAAAGTTCAAGTAAGTGATGCCGAAATTGCAGATTACTACGAAAAGAACAAGTCTCGTTATATGACACCAGAGCGAGTTAAACTGGCTTATGTTGAATTAAAACTCAGCGATTTTGAAGCATCAATAAACCCGAGTGATGAAGAATTAAAAGCATATTATGATGCAAACAAAGGGCGATATGTTGTTGCTGAAAAACGTCATGCAAGTCATATTGTGATTGAAATACCATCAGCGGATAAAGAAGCGGAGGCTAAGAAAAAAGTCGATGCCCTTGCTGCTGAAATTAAGGCGGGTACACGTAGTTTTGAAGACATTGCTAAAGCAGAGTCAGCAGATACTTTATCCGCAGATAAAGGCGGTGATTTAGGTGTCATCATATCAGGCGATTGGGATCGGGCGTTTACTGACACGGTATTTTCCTTAAATGTTAATGAGGTTTCTGAGCCAGTAAAGACCTCAACAGGCTATGAGATTATTAAACTAACCCAACTAGAACCATCGGTTCAAAAGAGTTTTGACGAAGCAAAAGCAGACGTTAGTAAAGATTATCGTAACGAGCAAGCTACGGAAATGTTCCAAAATAAGGATGATGAACTTCCCACTTTGGCTTATGAAAATGAGAATGACCTAGCCCCTGTTGCAGAAGCTTTAAATATGAAGCTAAAAACATCAGATTGGATTACACGCACTCAGGGTAAGGGCATCGGAGCATTTCCACAAATTCGTGATACTGCATTTAGCGATGCAGTAAAAGCAGGACAAAATTCTGAAAAACTAGATATTGCAGACGGACATTCAATAGTTCTACGTGTTGTAGAACAGCAAGCTGCAAGCCAAAAGCCATTAGATGCAGTCAAAGCTGAAATTATGACAACACTACAGGCAGAGGCAACACGCAAAAAAGTGACTGAAATGGGTGAAGCTTTACTTAAAAAGTTGAAAGAAAGCCAGAGTTGGTCTGCACTTACAGAGTTATCGCTGGGTACGGAAGAGCAAGTTGAAAAGCTAGGTAGCATCGGTAGAACAGGAAGTAAAGCTAATCCTCAAGTTGTGAATACTGCTTTTGCAATGAACAAACCAGCAGAGGGAAAGGTTGAATATAGTAATAGTATAATGCCAAACGGAGATTATGTTGTTATTGCACTGAAATCAGTGCAAGCAGGTACAAATAAGGTTGATAGCAATACGCTTCAAAGCTTTAGTCAATACATTGCAACTCGTGAGCAAGGTGCATTGCTACAAGCATTGAAGGAAGAAGCTGAGATTAAACTATATCCAGAAAATCTATAAGAGATCTTTCGTGCAAATGTCTCTATACGTTTATTAAAATCAAAATAAGGAGCTTGGTGGAAATATTTCTGCCAAGCGCCCTGCGTTTTTCCAACGTATATCCTCCCGCCTTGTCTTTCCCCTATAGATAACTTCAAACACCGCATTAATCAACAATCTCGCAATTTATCGCGTAAATGATAGAGTTAGCCACTCAGCGGATCAATTTGCACATATGATATTATGAAAATATACCTAAAAGCCCTAGGTTGCCGATTAAATGAAGCCGAGCTAGAAAAGTGGTCTCAAGATTTTTTAGCCGCAGGACATCACATCATTAATGACTCTGAAGAGGCGGATATAGTTGTGTTGAATACCTGCTCAGTAACACAAGATGCAGGGAGAAAATCACGCAAGTTACTTAATCGCTTATACCGTGAAAATCCAACAGCAAAATTAGTAGCGAGTGGCTGTCACGCAACACTATCACCTGAAGAAATGGCAGATTTGCTAGGCGTTGATTTGATTGTTCCAAATAAAGATAAAGATCAGCTAGCAACACAGGTTTTAGAAAAATTTACCGACGGTAGTATGCCCGCCGTTGCAACAGAGCCAGGTGAAACCTCTCTTTTTATGCGGGGACGACAGCGAGCGTTTATT
>JALVRY010000297.1 GCA_027024625.1 Thiotrichaceae bacterium | reverse complement strand
CCATATAATATCGCTTGAAGTAGAGAACCTAATTATGAAATATAGAGCTAGAAATAGCCTGAAATATAACTGAATATTTCCAATACATCTGCATTTTCAGCAACAAAGAAAACATTACATAATCATGGGTACTCAGAACTTAAGCCATGAATGATGAACGCAGTAGCAAACGGATCGAAAATGAGTTTTTTGAGAATTTTACTAGAAAAAACTGTTATACAGACAACTCTAAAGCACATAGAGTCAATTACGCGACCGACATAGAAAACACCTTGCCGGCCAAACGATAATACCTATCGCTAGATTACTTACCGACCAACTACATGGCTTATTTCTAGCTCAACACTATCCCCAGCCTTCACAGGACTTTGTTCTGCAAATATATCACCTGCTTGTGCTTGCGGTGTGCCGTTTAGGGAAACTCTTGCACCCACCTTGACCTCTTTGAAATTAGATAGCTTCATCTGTGGCATCATCGCCATGCTATCGTCTAGTTTGATTTCTAGCGGTAGGTCTTTTACCTGTTTTTTAGCTGCGGCTAATGGCATGGGTGGTCCTGATAGTGCTTTTGCGTAGATGAAGACAGGGCTGTCTGGGCTGACTTTTGCTTTCATCGCATCAGATAAGCTGACCTTTACGGTAATTGCTTGAGTATTTGCAGTAGCAGGTTGTTGAGTTTGAGTTTGAGTTTGCGTTTGTGGTTTTGCTTGTGCAACAGGAGCAGAATCAACCGCTCCACCTGCCCTTGCGATCAATCCTCTGACTTCTTGTTGATCCGCAGAGCCTGGCTCAAGCATTGCTTCTAGCTTTTTCCAATGGGCGATTGCTTCATCTTTTGCCGAACGCTGTTCTGCCGCCATACCCGCTAACCATAAACCCATCATGTTTTCTGGATCAGTTTGCAATGCTTGCTTGATTAATTCTTCTGGGCGACCTGTTAGCACTCCTTTATTTTTTGTTGCCAGAATATCAGCCATTGGCAATAAGGCATCGGGGTTATTCGGCTTTAATTTACTGGCTTTTTCGTAAGCTTTTAGGGCATCTTCTGGTCGTCTAAGGACGCGATAGGTGCGACCTAACATGACCCAACCCGTCACATCATTGGGGTTTTTCTCAAGCTTTTTTTCCAGCGAGCCGACCATTTTATCAATGGACGCCAACTTTTGTTTTGCCGCTTGTGCCCCGTGTGGAACACTCGACTCCATCAAGGCTTCTGGCGTACCAATGGCTAAATAAAGCCCTACCGCTAAAATAGGGATAAACAAACTCACGGCAATGACCATTGTTTTTTGACCCAATGCAGACTTGCCCTCACCTAAATCTTCTTCTGCCTCTAAATCAGCATAAAGGGCTTGCTCTAGCTCCTCTTTTGATGATTGATAGGCAATCTCTTCGATTAAGCCTTCTTTATATTCTTTCTCTAATTCTGCCAATTGCATTTTGGCAATTTCGATGTTTTGTTCGCGACGATCATCTTGAATGCCATCTGCTTTTCGTAACAAAAAAGGCAAAACAAACGCCAATGCGATGAGAATAAGTATTGCTACAGCTATCCAGAACATTATTTATCCTCTGCTTCTAATAATTTTTTCATTTCATCACGCTTAGCTTTATCTAACTTTATTTCTGGCTGACGACGGTTATGCTTTAAGACAAAAAACATAATAACAAAACCAAGCAACAGTAAAATAAAAGGCCCTGCCCATAGTAATACTGTCGATTTTTTCACGGGCGGTTTGTATAAAACAAAGTCACCATAACGATCAACCAAAAACTTTTTGACTTCTGCTTCAGACATTTTTTTAACTGTCAGCATTTCGTAAACTTCATCACGTAAGTCTTTTGCTAAATCTGCATTGGATGCAGCTAAGTTTTCGTTTTGGCAAACCAAGCAACGTAATTCATACATTAACTTATCATAGACTTCACGCTGTTGCGGATTATCAAAGTCACGCACTTCGATACCTGCCCACGCCAGATTAGAAGCTAATGCGAGCAGCATCACCCATATCATTGAATGCAATCGTTTCATTATGCCGCCTCCGCACGCAATTGTTTGAGCATTGGCTTGAGTGTTTCTTCAACGATCTGCGGAGTGATTGGCCCTGTAAATTTATGACGAATATTGCCTTTTTTATCAATTAGATAACTCTCTGGCACACCATACACCCCCCAATCAATTCCAACTCTACCATCGTGATCAACTGCGATTGCCTTATAAGGATTGCCATGCTCTGCCAACCAGCCTTTGGCATCGACCGCTTCATCTTTATAGTTCAGCCCAATGACTTCTAATTGACTATCTTTAACAAATTGCGAAACTACCGCATGTTCGGCTCTGCACGATACACACCATGAGGCAAATACATTTAGCATCCACACCTTACCCTTCATTTGATCAGGGCTAACCGTTTTCTCTGACTCGTATAAATCAGGTAATTTGAACTCAGGAACAGGTTTCCCCACCAAAGGCGATGGAATATCACGCGGGTCATTGGTTAAACCAAAAGCCAATAAGGCAAGCAATATAACAAAGGCAGCTATCGGTAAATAACGGATCATGCAGTCACTCCTTGCTTATTATTACGACGACGATTCAAACGGCGATAACGCTTATCAAAAGCGGCAAACAAACCACCTAAGCTCATCAAAATAGCACCGAGCCAAATCCAACGGATAAAGGGCTTATATTGTATGCGTAAACTCCACGCTCCTTTATCACCTAGTGGCTCACCGAGTGCGACAAATAAATCACGGAATAGTCCAGCATCAATCCCTGCTTCTGTCATTGGCATCGCTTTAACATTGTAGTCACGTTTTTCAGGGTGCAATGTGACTAAGGGCTTATCATTTTGGAAGATGTTAATCGTGCCTTGATGAGCCATATAGTTTGGCCCTGCCACATCTTTAACACCTTTAAACTCAAAACGATAATCACCAACTGAATAAGAGCTGTTGGGTTCAACACGCACATCCTTTTCTACATTATAGATGGAGACCAGCGTAATCCCTGTAAAAGTAACCGCCAAGCCGACATGCCCTAGCATCGCTCCCCAGCTTGTACCAGAGAGTTTAAATGGTGAACGTTTCTGCTTAATTACCCACATCAACGCCGTAAACGCCACCCAGCTAGACATCAACAAGCCCATTAGCACCAAGCCTTCAAAACTTGGAGCGAATACCAACGGCAACACAATCGCTGCAACTAAGGCAAAGACAAATGGTAGCCACAAGACAGAAAGTAATCGAGAGGCATTATCGCTTTTCCAACGCAATGCAAAACCTAGCCCCATAACAACAACTAGCACCACTGCCAACGGAACCATAATCATATTAAAGTATGGAGGGCCTACAGAAATTTTGCCGACTGCCAAGGCATCGGTAATTAACGGAAACAATGTACCTAGCAATACGGCACACGCCATCACGACAAGAATAATATTATTCGCAAGCAAGCCTGTTTCTTTTGACAGTGCATCAAATTTCGCACCCGAGGATAGTTTCGATGCTCTGGCACTAAACAAAGTCAACGATGCACCAATCACCAAACCGAGGAAGATCAAAATAAACAAACCACGACCTGGGTCACTGGCAAAGGCATGAACTGATGTTAATACACCCGAACGCACAAGGAATGTACCCAATAGACTCAGCGAAAATGCTCCAATGGCAAGCAATACCGTCCACGCTTTAAACATGCCACGTTTTTCTGTGACGATTAGCGAGTGCATCAAGGCAGTACCTACTAACCAAGGCATTAAGGAAGCATTTTCGACAGGATCCCAAAACCACCAGCCGCCCCAGCCGAGTTCGTAGTACGCCCACCAACTACCCAACGCTATGCCAATAGTTAGGAACACCCACGCAACATTCGTCCAAGGACGTGACCATCTCGCCCATGCCGCATCCAGTTTGCCGCCAATCATCGCAGCAACCGCAAAGGCAAAGGCAACCGACATACCAACGTAGCCCATATAAAGCATTGGTGGATGGATTGCCAAACCAAAATCTTGCAATAATGGGTTCAGATCACGACCATCGTCCTGCATAGGCACACGATCAAATGGATTCGAGGTAATCAACACAAACAATAAAAAGCCGATGGCAATCAAGCCCATCACACTAAGTACTCGAGCCAACATAATCGGTGGAATACTACGACTAAAGGTTGCAACTGCAGATGCCCATATCGTTAATATCAAGCCCCAAAGTAGTAACGAGCCTTCGTGAGCGCCCCACACTGCTGACACTTTGTAGAGTAAAGGCAAGCCAGAATTTGAGGTCATCACCACGTAGCGAACACTAAAATCGTCCGTCACAAAGGTATAAACTAAACAAGCAAAGGAAATCGCGACGAAGAAAAACATGCCATACGTCGCGGGTTTTGCTAATGACACATAATTTGCATTGGCACGAAATGTTCCATACAAAGGCAATACACCTAATATACATGCC
>JALVRY010000296.1 GCA_027024625.1 Thiotrichaceae bacterium | reverse complement strand
AGCTGGTATAAATCGAAATTAATTTCTTCAAGCTCTAGTTGGTCTGCACTAATTTTAGAAAAATCTAAAATATTGTTGATGATATCTAAGAGGCTTTCAGCCGAGGTAAATGCTGTGCCAACAAATGCTTTTTGCTTAGGGTCTAAAGTGCTGCTATTTTTAACAATTTCTAATGAACCTAGAATGCCGTGGATAGGTGTGCGAATTTCATGGCTCATATTCGCCATAAAGCGAGTCTTTTGCTCAGACTCTTGAAGAGCTTGGATACGCTGTTCTGATTCTATTTTTAGATCATCATACAGCTTTCTCATTTCTTGAGAGGATTCATCTAGTGATTTTTCTAGTAAATAGCGTGTTTCTCTATTACCTGCATAGGAACGGTTAACAGCAGCCAAAAAAGATTGCCACTCATCTAAGCCTGTTGGTACTTGTTTAATACTGAAACCAGCATGTTTAAGTTGACGTGCTAGGTTTCTTTCTAATTTATTATTCTTGTTCATAGATCGTAGTCAATGTCATGGTTTGATTATGCAGGTCACAATTGCCATTCTTTGCATAGGGCGAGAGTTCTCCGTAAGAGTAGAAACCAATTTGTTTAGTTTGTTGTGGGAGAAAATCTAGCGTTGCTTCTAGCTCAGCACCTGGCTCTTCTTCAAGCACCATACGGCGACCAACGCAGCTAATTGCAATAGCTAATACTTCTTGGCTTGGTTTAACATCAATATTAATCATTGTGGCGGCTTGTTCTGCACCATCAACTAGGTTATCGAATGTTGCATACATAAGCTGTGCGTTATACCCCATAGGAATATCGCCCGCAAAAGTCAGAGATTGTTCTTTCTCGTCAACAGCGAGAATAGTGCGTACTAGGCTTTTGTCACTGTTACCGTCTGATAGTGATAAGGGGTAACGTAACCCTGTTGCGGGAAGTCCTTTAGCCATATCACCTAAATAGCCTTTGTATAGAGCAAGGGCTGGTTCATCATCAAGCTCATATAAGACATTGTTAACGGATTTTGTCACTCGGCGATAAGGGCCAAATGCTTTCCAGCCGCCTTGAGAACCATGGTCAATACGGATAGCGTCTCCATAAAAGCCAATACCACTGGCATAGCCTGATTGTGGGATACCGTCAACTAATACCCATGTGTGTTGGAAGTCGCTACCATCACCAGCAAGACCACCTGTTACTACGGTATTTTCACTGAGTTCAGAATTTACTCCTTTTGCGAAGTCTGTTCCGTTGACCAATAATCCATCGGTAAATACCAATACTGATGACAAGTCTTTCTCTATCAGGTGGGCTGCAATATCTTTACCTGTATTGAGTGAATCTTCTGCTTTCGATATAGGTGTAGCGTATGAACGTATGGATGTATGTTTGAATTTTGTAATTGATACAACCAGAGAGTGATCTAAGATTAAGTCATCAAAAATCTCACCTGCTGTGGAACAACCCGCAATTACTGAATTTGGATATTTTTCTTTTAGCTCAATAAAGGGTTCATGGAAACTTGCAAATGATGATGCGCCAAATACTAGCACTAATGTTTGTGGTGAATCTGCAGAAGGAAGGGGGGAACTCCAACCAATATTTTTACGATAGTTAGTTGTGATGACCTGCATTACAATATCTCTAAATTATTTATAAAACTTTTTATTATGATTAATTTTGTTTATTTGCCTACTCTAGCAAAATATTTTTCCCTGATCAATCCTTATTCATAAGTGGTCAACTGTCATTCTTAAATAAATATGGGGCTGCTTATGTAGGTCTTCTTTCGGAAGTGAGTTAAATACTTTAAAATCAGCCAAACAAGCTTCTCAACTTATCGTTTAATAAATTTGTGGAAGTTCCATAATAGGTGTTTTAAAAGGGTGTCTAACAAATAGAGGGGATGATTACATGAGCAAGATTGCTGCGATTCAAATGGCTTCTGGGCCACAAGTACAAGCCAACTTAATGGAGGCGGGAAAGTTAGTAAAAAAAGCAGCGGAGTTAGGTGCAAAACTCGTTGTTCTCCCTGAAAGCTTTGCCATTATGGGAATGCATGAGACTGATCGTGTTGCGGTTGCTGAGACAGAAGGTAGTGGTACAGTACAAAACTGGGCTAGCGATATAGCAAAAAAGTTAGGTATTTGGCTAGTTGCTGGAACAATTCCTTTAAAGACAGATGATCCAAAAAAATCTACCGCTTCTGCACTGATGTATAATGATAAAGGTGAGCAGGTCGCTCGTTATGATAAAATTCATCTATTTGATGTCACTGTTGAAGAAAATGATGAAACACACGTTGAGAGTGCAACGACACAGGCTGGAAGTAAGCCTGTTGTCGTTGATACTCCGCTTGGAAAGGTTGGTTTGGCGGTGTGTTACGATCTACGTTTTCCAGAAATGTTTCGGCAAATGACGCGGGAAGGGGCGGAGATATTCGCTATTCCCTCAGCGTTTACAAAAACGACAGGTCGGGCACATTGGGAAGTATTAGTTAGGACGCGAGCAATTGAAAATTTGTGCTATGTTGTTGCACCGAATCAGGGAGGATTTCATGTTAATGGACGAGAAACTTATGGGCATAGCATGTTGGTTGATCACTGGGGGACGGTACGCCATGTGATTGCAAAAGGAACAGGTGTTATCACAATGAATATTGATCTAAAGGTATTAAAAGCTACGCGTAAAAATTTCCCCGTGCTAAAACATTGTAAATCATGGACGTTATAATAGATCATGGATTCGGCTTTAAACCATAGGGCTTGTGAGTCCAGTTAATAATTTAAAGGCAACAAAAATACAATATGAATACACTCGACTACGCTCAAGCACATATTCTTGAGCCAGCAGGTCTGACGGAGTCTCACCTCGATCAAGTTTTTTCTCACCTTCTTTCCCCTAAAACAGATATAGCAGACCTCTATTTTCAGTCGGCTCGGTATGAGTCATGGATGTTAGAAGATAGCATCATTAAAACGGGGAGTTACAGCATCGAACAAGGTGTTGGTGTGCGTACCGTAATGGGTGAAAAAACAGGTTTTTCTTATTCAGATGAAATTACTTTAGATGCCTTGATTGCATCAGCTAAAGCTGCAAAGGCGATTGTGAAAGCAGGACAGTCGGTAAAAACAAAAGCATGGTCAAAACAAGAAAATAATCAGTGTTTTTACGATGCAAAAAATCCTCTACAGTCAATGGCTGAAGGTGAAAAAATTGCCTTGCTACGTAAAGTTGATGAAGAGGCTAGGGCGGCTAGCCCTTATGTGAAACAGGTTACTGCAAATATTGTAGGTGCGTATGAGATCATTTTAATTGCAGATAATGATGGACGTTTAGCCGCAGATGTTCGCCCCTTGATTCGTATGAATGTCAGCGTTATTGTCGAAAAAGATGGTAAAACAGAAAGTGCAGGCAGTGGCGGAGGTGGGCGTTTAAGTTTTAATTATTTTACCGAACAAGAACGAGCTGTTGGCTATGCACATGAGGCAGTTAGACAGGCCTTAGTTAATGTTGATGCGATTGCCGCTCCAGCAGGTGCTATGCCCGTGGTGCTTGGCTCTGGCTGGCCCGGTGTCTTATTACATGAAGCGGTAGGTCATGGTTTAGAGGGTGATTTCAATCGCAAAGGCACATCAGCATTTAGCGGTAAAATTGGTGAGCAAGTGGCTTCCAAAGGGGTCACTGTGGTTGATAACGGTACTATGGATAAACGCCGAGGTTCTTTGAGTATTGATGATGAAGGTACAGACACGCAAAACACGGTACTGATTGAAGATGGAATACTCAAAGGCTATATGATGGATAAAATGAATGCTCGGCTTATGGGTAAGGAGTCTACGGGTAATGGCCGTAGAGAATCCTATTCATGTCTTCCTATGCCGCGCATGACAAATACCTACATGTTAGCAGGCGATAAAGAACCAGAAGAAATTATTGCATCGGTGGATAAAGGACTTTATGCCGTCAATTTTGGTGGTGGGCAGGTTGATATTACCTCTGGAAAATTTGTTTTTTCTGCTTCTGAGGCGTACCTCATTGAAAAGGGAAAGATTAAAGAAGCGGTAAAAGGTGCAACATTGATTGGTAATGGACCAGAAGTCATGACACAAATTAGCATGATCGGTAATGATTTAGCGCTGGATTCTGGTGTGGGTAACTGTGGAAAAGCGGGGCAGACTGTGCCTGTTGGGGTTGGGCAGCCAACGCTTAAAATTGATGATTTAACAGTGGGAGGTACTGCCTAATGTTAATGATTGAAACCACTGATAAGCAATTGAAAAGCATAGCAGAAGATATTCTTAAAAGAGCAAAATCAAAAGGTGCAACAGCCGCAGAATTGAGTATGCAGAAAGGCGAGGGTATGTCTACAGAAGTCCGCATGGGCGATGTGGAAACACTGGAATACCACCGAGATCAGAGTTTGAATCTAACAGTCTACTTTGGAAAAAGCCGAGGCTCATCCAGTACGGCAGA
>JALVRY010000295.1:8696-13067 GCA_027024625.1 Thiotrichaceae bacterium | reverse complement strand
TCCTTTAGGGTTACTAATGCGAAAGACATTATTTAATTTTGGTGTTCCATCCAATAAAAAGCCACCATAGCCATAATCTTCATAACGTCGCTGAGGGCTATCTGGTGAGTAGAGTCCAAGGGCATATCGTTGATCTGCGGTTGCTGCAATAACAGGAAGGTTTTGTTCGCTGATATCTTCGTATGAAGAAGGAGATAAAGGGTTAACTCTTTTTGATTTGTTGTCATATACCCAAAACGTTGAAAATGCTGTGGGTAAATAGGCAGTTACGGCCTCAAATACACCATAAAAGTGGTTTTCATCAGCGGGGATGTTGAATTGTGTTAAATATTCGATGACATTATCTAAACCGTCATAACCAATTGCTACTTGTTTGTTTAAAGTGTGATTAGAGGTTTTAACGCCATTGACAGGATTCCAAAATGCCATTTGAGAATAGGTTTGTAAAATCCGACCTTTAGCTCTGCGTTCTAGAAGTATGCTTTTACCATCACTGGGGTTTTTTCCATAGTGATTAATAGAACCACCGGCCTCTGTTGGATTAAAATCTTCACCTAATCCGTCAAAACTAGAAGCAGATTGAAGCTGCCTGCCGTGATCATAGTCATCAATAAATTCTTTGTTTCCCCATCTAAGTGAGCAAATTGCACCTGCATCATAATCACAGGTGCGTATTTTTAATGTTTTTCCTAATACAGGAGCACTAATAGACTTATTGTCATCTACAGAATCTTGGATAGTGTTATTTATATTTAGTTGGGGTGCTATCGTCTTAATAGTTGCTTGTCGCCTGCTAAGAATACCACTGCTGTATATGCTATTGATGTTATTGCCTCGATATGTGATTTGCTTTTGATTTATTTGTGTTCTAGATGGTTCGCTACGTTCAATAGAGGTTGTTTTTTCAGTTTGTGTGGAATTTTTCTGCTCTAGTGTTTTACTTTCCACTGACGGTTTTCCAAGTTTGTCTTTTAAGCTATTTGTAATCATGGTTAAGCCATCTGGCTGATGATATACATACGTTTTTGCATCGGCGGCGGAAAATTGTATTAGGGCGATTAAACTAATGGATAGAAAAAGCGCTTTGCTATTTTTTGTATTTTTCATTGTTTTATTCTTATTGTTATATTTTTGGAGTAGGACGAAGAATGCTCAACTGATATTGAGATTGGATGAGATTCTTTAGTGATGTTCGATAGCCGAAATTCTTGACAGTGTTATTTCTGTCTGCATTCTTATTATAATTTTTTTTAAGCCTGAATCTGTGATTTTGCTGTGCTGTAGTAAAGTCATAGACTCAGACTAAAACTATAGCAGTGGAAGTGTTTTTTCTATAAAACACAGATAAACGGCTGTTGATCGCTAACTCTATGATTTATATATGATAAGTGTTGCGGTTTTATGCGTGTAGTTGTCAGTTTAAGGAGCTTTCTCTTAAATCATGAAAATTTTTTGGGTTAAAAACTTTATCTGGTTTAATCAAAAACTCCTTAGTATTACATCATGGTAGTGATTTCTAAGCTTTGGCCGTTGCAGCATCAACCATTTTTTGTAACTCTCCGCTTTGATACAGTTCAACCGTAATATCAGCTCCACCAATTAACTCACCGTTGATATAAACTTGTGGAAAAGTAGGCCAATCAGCAAATTTTGGTAAGTTAGCCATTACTTCTGGATCAGCGATAACATTGCAATAGCCAAACTCTTTGCCGCATGACATCAAAGCTTGAGCGGCTTGGCTGGAAAATCCACACATTGGCATTTTAGGTTCACCTTTCATGAAAATCATGACTGGGTTTTCTTCTACGGATTTCTTGATTCTATCCATTACGTCCATCTTGTATTCCTCTTTATGACAGCAGAGTGCTGTTCGATTCAATAAATTCTTCAATATAGCTTTGTGAGCGAGCACTGCTAAATCTGGCGACTTCTTTTTCTTTTTCAAATAAAATAATAGTAGGGAAACCACGAACTTGGTATTGCCCCGCCAATTTCATATTTTCACCTTCATCAACCTCAATCTTGGCGAGTGAAATCGCACCCTCATATTCTTTGATCACTTTTGCTAGAACGGGAGCAATAAAGATACAAGGAGAGCACCAGTCTGCCCAAAAATCTACGAGAACAGGGTGTTCATTGGAGGGTGTTAGTACCTTGTTTTCAAAATCATCTAAGTTGATATCATAGATATGTGGTGTATCGCCCATACTTATCTGCCCTATAGGTGTATCCCCGCATTTAGAGATTATTCTAAAGCTACTTGTGTAAAAACAGGGATACTAGCTTTACATGTAGCTAATATCAATTCCATTACTTTCTAGCCATGCTTTATCAATTTGCCAGTTAATACGAGAAACGTCGGGAGCCGCCTTAATAATATCGGCGGCGGTTTCTTGTAATTGGGCTAACTCCTTTTGAGCGGCAATTATTTCAGGGCTATCTGAGCTTTTTAGTGAGTATTCAGGGTGAATAATACTTAAGGCGTGAAGAACAGAGACTTTCGCGGAACGTGGGGATGTTACTGTAGCTACGCCATCTTCGATTTTAATAACACGAAACTTATAGGGATATTTTGCCAGTTCAGTATTGGTTTGTAGTTGAGTGTTGATTGCTCTGATTTCAGCAGGGTCTTTGAAAAAGATCATTTTTACCATTAATAGAACGTAGATGCCTAAAAATAGAGGAATTAGCCATTTTTTCATCATTATAATCTATGTTGATTCATCGATTTTGCCAGTGTATCGCGTTTTTTGTGAATTACCTTGCGTTTTCTCAAGTTGACTCGCTGAAATTGAACTAAACTTTATTTTGCGTCGTTGGGCTGAGTAATTATTGAGGGAGAAAAGTATGAGTGATGAAAGTAAAAGGGTGGCAGCCGATATTTTGATAGCAGCACTACAAAAGCCAGATATTGATAAAATTTTTACGCATGGCCTACACAGTAGGGACTCTGCTCATGTGGACTTGATAGAACGGCTTGCAGGTGCATATAAAACTTTGCATGATGCCGTTGAAGCTAATTCTTTAAAGGATGAGTGATTTACAGGTTGACATTCCAGTAGCCATTTATAGAATGGCAGCAAATACTCAAAAACCGAGGGCTACCCTCGGTTTTTCTTTTTAGAAAACTTTACTTTCACTGGAATGCTCATGGCTTGACCTAGTTTTCCTGAAAAGTACCTTTTAGCTTCGCATTTCTGTTTTAAATAATAAAAAATGCATGTGGCCTCTCGTATGGGTCACCACTGGAGATAATAATATGCCAAATATTACCCTTCCTGACGGTAGTCAACGCTCTTTTGATCATCCTGTTTCTGTTTTTGATGTCGCCTCTGATATTGGTCCTGGCTTGGCGAAAGCAACCTTGGCAGGAAAGGTTAATGGTGTCTTGGTTGATGCTAGTTTTGTGATAAATGATGATGCTGAACTAAGTATCGTCACTTCTCGTGATGATGAGGGTTTAGAAGTCATTCGTCATTCTTCTGCTCATTTGATGGCTCAGGCAGTTAAGCGTCTGTTCCCTAAAACGCAGGTAACGATTGGTCCTGTCATTGAAGACGGTTTCTTTTATGATTTTGCTCCAGAACAGCCTTTTTCTCCTGAAGATATGCAGGCAATAGAAAAAGAAATGCAGAAGATCATCAAAGAAAATATTCCTGTGGAACGCAGCCTTATGTCTCGTGATGATGCGGTGCAGTTTTTTAAAGGCATTGGCGAAGATTACAAGGCAGAAATTATTGAAAGCATTCCTTCTGATGAAGATTTATCACTCTATAAACAAGGTGATTTTATTGATTTGTGTCGTGGTCCACATGTGCCTAGTACAGGAAAAATTCCAGCCGTTAAATTAACAAAGCTGGCAGGAGCGTATTGGCGTGGCGACTCGAATAATGAAATGCTTCAGCGGGTGTATGGGACAGCGTGGGGCAGTAAAAAAGAGTTAAAACAACATCTGCACTTTATTGAAGAAGCAGAAAAGCGTGACCACCGAAAAATTGGTCGGCAGTTAGATTTATTTCATTTACAAGAGGAAGCACCCGGTCAAGTATTTTGGCATGAGAAAGGTTGGACGATTTACCAAACTATCGAACAATATATGCGTCAGCAGCAGCGTGAGCGTGGCTATCGTGAAATAAAAACGCCATCAATTGTTGATTACTCCTTGTGGGAACGCTCAGGTCATGCGGCTAAATATAGTGAAGATATGTTTTCATTAGAAAGTGACGGTCGCCATTATGCCGTTAAGCCGATGAATTGCCCTTGTCATGTGCAGGTGTTTAATCAGGGTCTAAAGAGCTATCGTGATTTACCACTGCGTTTGGCTGAATTTGGTTCTTGTCATCGAAATGAAATGTCAGGTGCATTGCAAGG
>JALVRY010000295.1:0-8686 GCA_027024625.1 Thiotrichaceae bacterium | reverse complement strand
CATGACGTTTATAATGATTTTGGTTTTACCGAGGTGATATATCGTTTATCAACCCGCCCTGAAAATCGAGTGGGTAGTGATGAAAATTGGGATAAAGCAGAAAAAGCATTGGCAGATGCGCTGGATGCAAAAGGCTTAGATTGGGAAGAGTTACCAGGTGAAGGGGCTTTTTATGGTCCTAAAATTGAGTTTACATTGCGTGATTGCCTAAAACGCCATTGGCAGTTGGGGACTATTCAGGTTGATTTTTCAATGCCTGGTCGTTTAGATGCAGAATATGTGGCGGAGGATGGTTCCCGTCAGGTTCCTGTGATGCTGCATCGGGCGATTTTAGGTTCGTTTGAACGATTTATTGGAATATTAATCGAACATCATGAAGGTCGTTTTCCTCTTTGGTTAGCACCAGAGCAAGCTGTCATAATGAATATTACAGATAAGCAAGCCGACTTTGTGCAAGATGTGGAGAAGCGTTTAAAGACAGCGGGAATTAGAGCAATTTCAGACTTGAGAAATGAAAAAATAGGCTTTAAAATTCGTGAACATACAATGCAACGTATTCCATATTTGTTGGTTGTTGGAGATCGAGAAGTAGAAAAAGACTCTATAGCAGTAAGAACTCGCTCTGGAAATGATCTAGGGGTGATGCAAGTCAATGATTTGATTAAACACCTACAAGGAGAGATTGCCAACCGAGAGACTTGTGAGTAGTATCACTGCTTCAGTAACATAATTTTTGGAGAAATAAAAATCGCTGGTAAGAAAGAAAAAAATCGTATCAATGGGGATATAACTGCATCGAAAGTGCGACTCATTGATAAAGATGGAGAAAATAAAGGCGTTGTTTCATTAAATGATGCATTAAATGAAGCGCGTGGTGATAAGCTTGATCTTGTGGAAATCGTTCCAAATGCCAAGCCACCTGTTGTACGAATCATGGACTATGGACGTTTTAAGTTTGACGAAAGTAAAAAACGTGCAAGTAATAAAAAGAAACAAAAGAAGACACAACTGAAAGAAATTAAGTTCCGTCCGACGACTGATATTGGTGATTATACTCGAAAGATTAATGATCTTAAGAAGTTCTTGGAAAACGGAGATAAAACAAAAGTCACGATTCGTTTTCGTGGTCGAGAAATGGCTCACAGAGAATTGGGGCGTGATTTGCTCAAGCGTGTTGAGGCCGATTTAGAAGAGGTTGCAACTGTTGAGCAATTTCCTAAAATGGAAGGTCGCCAGATGCTAATGATGCTTGGACCTAAAGCTAAAAAATAACATTGTTATATTGGTTTGTTATAATATAGAATGCGACGGCGGCTCAGACTTCGGTCTGAGCCGCTGTTTTTTTTACCATTCCTTTAAGGCAGGCACTCTTGGGGAATGTATCGTTGAAACTAATCCGCATTGCGGTTAATGGAGATCAAAGATGCCTAAGATGAAAAGTAATAGCGGGGCTGCAAAGCGATTCCGCAAACGTGCTAATGGCACATTCAAGTGTAAGCAATCCCATCTTCGCCATATTTTGACGAAGAAATCTACAAAACGTAAACGTCAATTACGTGCAGGCGATGTAATCGAGAAAGTCGACACACCTGCAGTTCGTAAGATGTTACCGTACAGTTAAGAGGGATTGAATCATGGCAAGAGTTAAACGCGGTGTTACCGCACGTGCAAAGCACAAAAAAGTATTAAAGAAAGCAAAAGGTTATTACGGCGCTCGTAGTCGAGTTTATCGAGTTGCGACACAAGCCGTTACAAAGGCGGGTCAATATGCGTACCGTGACCGTCGTCAAAAGAAGCGTCAATTCCGTCAATTATGGATTGTACGTATCAATGCAGCGGCGAGACAATTTGATATGTCCTACAGCCGTTTCATTAATGGTATGAGCAAAGCTGGTATCGAAGTTGATCGTAAGGTTTTAGCTGATCTAGCGGTACATGATATTGCTGCGTTTGGACAGATTGCAGAAAAAGCGAAAGCCGCTTTAGAAGCTTAATCTCGTCGAGCTAGGATAGAGAAATTCCTAGCAGATAGTTAAACAAAAAGCGGAGAGGGTTTTGCCTTACTCCGCTTTTTTTGTTTTAGATAATTGTAATATATTCCTGAATTTGAGACCTTTGCATGAAAGGATGATGAAAGAAAAAAGAGCGTAATTTTCCCTATTGTGTCTAAAAATGAAGGTAATAGCTGAGCTATTGGCTGATTTTTTAGACACAATAGGGGGGGGCAAGCCTTTTTTATTTGTTAGATCTTTCGTGCAAAGGTCTCAATATTATATTTAATCATAGAATCAGGATGTTTAGAAAACGAAAAGGTATCAACCGTGCAAGACCTATCAGAACTTATGGATAAGGCTCTTCAGGAGCTATCAGAGGCAGGCGATCTAGCGGGATTGGATCAGGTGCGTGTTCAGTATTTAGGAAAAAAGGGATTGGTAACAGGTCAGCTCAAACAGCTGGGTAAATTGCCGCCTGAAGAACGTCGTGCCGCAGGGCAGGAAATCAATAAGGCAAAACAAACGCTTATTGCTGCAATTGAAGATAAAAAGACAGCGCTGCAAGACGAGGCTCTTAATGCTCAATTAAAATCTGAAACATTGGATGTGAGTTTGCCAGGTCGTAAAATTGAAAAGGGTGGTTTACATCCCATTACATTAACGACCCAACGGATTGAAAAGATTTTTGCACAGCTTGGTTTTGATGTGGCAGAAGGTCCTGAAATTGAAGATGACTTCCATAATTTTACGGCTTTAAATGTACCAGAACATCATCCAGCACGAGCCATGCATGATACTTTTTATTTTGATGATGGCTCGTTATTGCGTACTCACACATCACCCGTGCAAGTCCGTGTAATGGAAAAAACTGAACCACCATTGCGTGTTATTGCACCAGGGCGTGTTTATCGTTGTGATTCAGATGTAACGCATAGCCCGATGTTTCACCAAGTTGAAGGCTTAATGGTCGATACGGATATTACATTTGCCGACCTCAAAGGTATTTTGGATGAGTTTTTCAAAGCCTTCTTTGAAGTGGATGAGTTGCCTACACGGTTTAGAAATTCCTATTTTCCCTTCACAGAGCCTTCGGCAGAAACGGATATTCAATGTGTTTTATGCCAAGGAGAGGGCTGCAAAGTATGCAGTCACACAGGATGGTTAGAAGTGATGGGCTGTGGAATGGTGCATCCAGAAGTGTTCAAGCAAGCGGGCATAGATTCCGAGAAATATACAGGATTTGCATTTGGCTTTGGCGTTGAGCGATTAGCAATGTTGCGATATGGCGTTGATGACTTACGAGTTATGTTCGATAACGATATTCGCTTCTTAAAGCAATTTAACTAGGAGGGTTAAACAATGAAAATCAGTATTAATTGGTTACATGAATGGATTAATCCTTCAATATCGTATGATGAGCTAATGCATCGTCTAACAATGGCAGGTCTAGAACTAGATGGTGAAGAAGCTGCGGCAGCTGAATTTACAGGCGTTGTGATCGGGGAAATCTTATCAGTAGAACAACATCCTAATGCAGAAAAATTAAAAGTCTGCCAAGTGAATGTGGGTGCAGATGAAAACATCCAAGTATTGACGAATGTTGCAAGTGTTACGGCTAATATGAGAGTACCTGTTGCGATGATAGGAGCTGCTTTGCCGAGTGAATCTACAGATAAGCCTTTTAAAATTAAGAAAACTAAGCTGCGTGGTGTTTTATCACAAGGTATGTTCTGTGGGGCTGATACTCTAGGTGTAAATGATGGCTCTGATGGGCTGCTAGACTTACCAGATGATGCCCCAATTGGTGTAGATATTCGTGAATTCATGGGCTTAGATGATCAAATCATTGAACTGGATTTAACCCCGAATCGTGCTGATTGCTTGAGTGTTGAAGGTGTCGCTCGTGAAGTCGGTGTGTTAACGAAAACGGCTGTAAATACACCTGATATACCAGCAGTAGAGGCGAGCCATGATACGGTTTTCCCTGTAGAAATTACCGCTCAGAGTGCTTGCCTTCGTTATGCAGGGCGAGTTATCAAAAATATCGATGCCAGTGCGACAACACCATTATGGATGAAAGAAAAGCTTCGACGAGCAGGCTTGCGTAGTATTTCGCCAACAGTTGATGTTACTAACTTTGTCCTACTTGAGCTGGGTCAACCTATGCATGCCTTTGATTTGGCAAAATTAGACTCGGGTATCAATGTACGTTTTGCTAATGATGGTGAAAACTTAACATTGCTTGATGGGCAGAAAGTGACGCTGAAAAATAATTCGTTAGTTATTGCTGATCATAAAGGTGCGGTTGCTTTAGCTGGGATTATGGGTGGAGAACCCACATCCGTAACAAATAGTACGACGGATATATTTTTAGAAAGCGCCTTCTTCAAGCCAGAAATAATTGCGGGACGTGCTCGACAGTATGGCTTGCATACCGATTCATCGCATCGTTTTGAACGTGGAGTGTCACCCGATCTACAGGTACGAGCCATTGAGCGTGCTACACAATTAATATTAGATATTTGTGGTGGTGAGGCTGGTGGTGTAATTGATGTTGATAATGCAGACTCATTGCGCAATAAATCACCGATAACATTACGGAAACAGCGTATTAGCCACATGCTTGGCATTAGTATTGACGATGATGTGGTGAGTGATATGTTACAGCGTCTAGGCTGTAGCATTGAAGAAAATGATGATGGCTGGTTGGTTACACCGCCTGCTTTCCGCTTTGATATGGCAATTGAAGCTGATCTGATTGAAGAAGTTGCCCGCATCTACGGTTATGACAATATTCCAGCCGTGTTGAGACCATTTACACCTCGTATCTCAGTACAAAAGGAAGATGTTGTTTCTTTGAATAAGTTACGCGATGTGCTTGTTAATCGAGCTTATCATGAAGTGGTTACATTTAGTTTTGTTGACGCGAAGCTTGAATCATTATTAGCCCCAGAGGAGAAGCAAACCAAGTTGGCAAATCCCTTATCTGCCGACCTTGAAGTTATGCGTACTACGCTATGGAGTGGTATGTTAAAAGCGGTTGCTAGTAATATGAATCGCCAGCAAAGTCGTATTCGTTTCTTTGAAACAGGCTTGAGCTTTATTGCCAAAGATGAGGGCTTGGAACAACATAAAAAATTGGCGGGTGTGATTACAGGGTCGTTATATCAAGAACAGTGGGCGGCTGATAATCGTCTTGTTGATTTTTACGATGTTAAAGGTGATGTAGAAGCCTTACTAGAGCAAGCAAGCGCACAAGAATTTACTTTTGAGGCGGCAGAAAATCCAGCTTTACACCCAGGGCAATCTGCCAAGATTGTGTCTGAACAAGGCATTGTTGGTTGGGTAGGTGCTTTGCATCCGAAAGTGCAAAAGCAATTGGGTTTGAACCAAGCGGTTTATGTATTTGAGTTAGATTTAGGCATGATGATGTCTAAAAAGATTCCAGAGTATAAGCAGGTTTCTCGTTATCCATCAAACCGCCGAGACTTGGCTTTGTTGGTAGGTGATGATGTCACTGCAAATGACTTATATGCGGCAGTTGAAAAAATTGTTAAAAAAGAAGCGATAACACAATTAGTAGACTACACTCTATTTGATGTCTATTCAGGTGAGGGTTTGGAAAAAGGTAAAAAAAGCATAGCCTTAGGCTTGATTTTGCAGGACTTTTCACGCACCCTAGAAGATGCAGAGATTAACCGTATTGTTGATCTGGTTGTTGCTTCATTATCTGCTGAAACAGGTGCAGTATTGAGATAGCAAACTAAGGAAGGAGAACAAATATAAATTTTTCTCTATTTCTTTGGAGTATGTGTTGTTACACATGTTTCTAGGAGACTATCTGAGAAGATGAACCGTAGCGATGGAAATCTGAATTGAGTGATATTTTTCATCAATTTGAGGCGATATATTTAACGAGAATTGAGGGAAGATATGGCCAAATTCAGCTTTTCCGCAGTAGGTTCAGTGTTTTTGGATAGCCTCATAGATAAACCTCATTTGGTGAAATATAGAATCTAAGCTCTGAATTAGCTTGTGTTGATTAGATAAGCCTTACTATTATGGCGCATAAACGGTATTTCAGGGGGCGGAAAAAGAACAAGGAGTATCCTATGACACTGACCAAAGCGGATATGGTCGAACACCTATATGATAAAATCGGGCTAAATAAGCGTGAGGCCAAGGATTTGGTTGAAATGTTTTTTGAAGAGATAAAATCATCGCTGGAACAAGGTGAAAATGTAAAACTTTCTGGCTTTGGTAATTTTGTATTAAGAGATAAAAAATCACGTCCAGGTCGTAATCCTAAAACGGGAGAAGAGGTGCTCGTTAGTGCGAGACGTGTTGTTACCTTCCGTCCAGGACAAAAATTAAAAAATCGAGTAGAAGAGCATGTTAGAGCCGTCGAATAATAATGAACTCCCTGCAATTCCTGGTAAACGATATTTTACTATAGGTGAAACCAGTGATTTGTGTGGTGTAAAGTCACACGTTTTGCGTTATTGGGAGCAAGAGTTTCCAATGCTAAAACCTATGAAACGACGCGGGAATCGCCGTTATTATCAACGTAAAGACGTGTTGTTAATTCGGCAAATTCGTAGTCTTTTATATGATCATGGTTACACCATCAGTGGTGCGTGTCAGAAACTTTCTGGTGAAGATAGTAAAGAGGACGCAAATCAAACGCATTTATTGATTCGCCAAATGATTAGTGAGTTGGAAAGCATTCATTCTTTGCTTAAGCACTAATTTCTCATCATTGTTTACTATGATCTGAATCCGTGACTTCAATGCGGATTCGGGTGTAAATCGCCCTGTTATTTCTATTGATAGGGCGGTTTTGGTTTTTCCGTTTTTAAAAAGACTCCATTCTCAGAGTGCTAAACATACTTAGCATTAATTCCTGTTCTTATCTTCATAAGTCACACTTTTACGTGTAGATATCCCAGTACACTCCATCCCGCTTCTCGTTCAGTTAGTCCATCATTTTGAATATTGTATGATCATTGGGTCTAAATAAAAGAAAGAAGTGATATGCAGTTACCCGTTATGCTCATCATTAATTCCAAGGAGGGAGTTCATGAAAAAGCTTATCTTCATCATACTGATTCTTATTTCTATTTGGTTACTGTTTCAGCTATATGTTGCAGTGGCAAGTGAAAAAAGTATTTATCAGGTTATTCCATACCTCAATGATGTACAAAGTTCACCTCCGGAAAGGCGTTTGTTACTGGTTGGGAAGAATGACTAAAGTATCTGGGATTGCACAATATAAAGAGAAGTCAGCATCTATAAGTAGGTGAATACTCGTATTAATAATTTAATAAGTATTAAGTTTATATATGGTTAGAGATGAGTATGGTTAAAGGAAATAAAACAATATATTAATGATATATAATAATATTTTTAAACGCTTATATATGTGGTGTTAAAAAATATTACATTCTAAAATAATCCATATATCATGCTTGGTTGTGCTTTTATCACTAAATATAAAACAAGAAGATTAAAAAATATCATTTATACTAGAATGATAATAGTTAAAAATATATAAATAATATGAACACTTTATTCTAAGAATATCTAAATAATAAAATTAAGTAACTATTTTCCTATTAATATATATCATATAGGTAGGTATTTATTTATAGAGGACTTCATCTTATGAGGTGCTTTTATTGTGATCATTTGAATACTTAATTTAAATGATAAATGCCAAAAAGGAGAGCCAATGTCTATATTTAGCCATTACCAGACCCGTTATGAGTCTTTAAAAGAAGAAGAATATTCTCTCCAAGAATATCTAAATCTCTGCAGAGAAAATTCCGCTGTTTATGCAACCGCATCAGAACGAATGTTACAGGCGATAGGAGAGCCTGAGCTGATTGATACTTCATTAGACTCACGTATGAGTCGTTTATTTTCCAATAAAATTATCAAGCGTTACCCCGCCTTTTCTGACTTCTATGGGATGGAGGATACCATTGAACAGATAGTCTCTTTCTTCAAGCATGCAGCACAGGGATTGGAAGAAAGTAAGCAAGTTTTGTATCTATTAGGGCCTGTTGGTGGTGGTAAATCATCATTGGCTGAGAAGCTAAAAGCTCTGATGGAAAAAGTTCCTATCTATACTATTAAAGGTTCTCCTATTAATGAATCACCCTTAGGCTTATTTGATGTTGAAGAAGATGGGCAAATACTAAAAGAAGATTATGGAATTGCTAAACGCTATTTAGGGCATATCATGTCACCTTGGGCGGTTAAGCGTTTAAATGAATTTGGCGGTGATATTTCTCAATTTAGAGTAGTTAAACGGTATCCATCACGTTTAAATCAAATTGCTATTTCTAAAACCGAACCAGGAGATGAAAATAATCAAGATATATCGTCTTTAGTAGGTAAAGTTGATATTCGTAAATTAGAAGACTTTCCCCAAAATGACACGGATGCTTATAGTTATTCAGGTGGTTTATCTTTATCAAATCAAGGTTTAATGGAATTTGTGGAGATGTTTAAAGCTCCTATTAAAGTATTGCATCCATTATTAACAGCAACACAAGAAGGTAATTATAACGGTACGGAAAGTATTGGAGCGATTCCTTTTAATGGTGTTATTTTAGCCCATTCAAATGAATCAGAATGGCAGAGTTTTAAAAATGATAAAAATAATGAAGCGTTTATAGATCGAGTCT
>JALVRY010000294.1 GCA_027024625.1 Thiotrichaceae bacterium | reverse complement strand
GAGCCGTTAGAGATCAGTTATTGGGATTATCTGTCAAAGATAACGATTGGGTAGTTACAGGCGCAACACCGGATGCCTTATTAGAGCAAGGGTACAAACCCGTAGGAAAAGATTTTCCCGTATTTTTACACCCAAAAACAGGGGAAGAATATGCTCTTGCTCGTACCGAAAGGAAGACTGCCAAGGGCTATCATGGTTTCTCATTTCATGCATCAAAAGAAGTTAGCTTAGAAGATGACTTACAGCGTCGTGATCTTACTATCAATGCTCTTGCGATGGATAAAGACGGCAATATTCTCGATTACAACGGAGGAAAACGGGACATAGAGCAACGAATTTTACGCCATGTCTCCCCTGCATTTAGAGAAGATCCCGTCCGTATTCTGCGCATTGCTCGTTTTCTCGCTCGGTTTCGCTATCTCGGCTTCCGTATTGCGAAGGAGACTCTGCAACTCATGAAAGAAATGGTTAATGCGGGTGAAGTTAATGCTTTAGTTGCCGAACGCGTTTGGCAAGAAACAGAAAAAGCATTAGGAGAGAAACATCCCGAAGCCTTTTTTGAGGCTCTGCGAGATTGTGGGGCATTAAAAATACTCTTCCCAGAACTTGATCGTTTATTTGGTGTCCCCCAAGTTAAAAAACATCATCCTGAAGTCGATACTGGCATACACACCATGATGGTGTTGCAGCAATCCGTAAAACTCAGTGATAAAGCAGCAACACGCTTTGCTGCTTTAACGCATGACTTAGGAAAGGGAGAGACTAAAAAAGATATTCTTCCACATCACTACGGACATGAAGAACGTAGCCTTAAATTAGTTACCGCACTCTGCAAGCGTTACCGCATTCCCACACGCTTTAGACAACTCGCAGAACACGTTGCTCGCTATCACACTCATGTACATAAAGCCTTTGAATTAAAGCCAAAAACATTAATAAAAGTACTCAATAAAGTGAGTGCTTTCCGTAACCCAGAACAATTTGAACAATTTCTGCTCGCCTGTAAAGCCGATAGCCGAGGAAGACTCACCCATGAAAATAGAGAATACCCACAAGTTGAGTTTTATCTTGGTTTATTAAAAAGCTGTAACACAGTCGATGTGCAAAGCATCATAGCAAAAGGTTTTGAAGGTAAAGCAATTAGCGAGGAACTACACAAAGAACGAATGGCAAAGGTGCGCGAGTTTAAGAAAAATTGGGATATTGATAAGTTACAGTAGATTCGTATGTTCAACAAATTTTTCAGAATCTGATAGAGTAATTAACTCTAGAACCTCTGCGTAAACGCTGTATAGGCCATCAACAGTTATTTTTACAGGCTCTTCTCGTTCTCCGCTTTCGTATATATGTTTTGTAAGCATCTGGCAAATCCGTCTAGACTTGTTTCCAAATCCAAAGTAATAAGACATCAATATCCTTAGGTTGTTTAGGAGGCTCTTCAAATAGCCAGTTAAGATAACCAAAAGGGGTAACTATAATTTTGAAAAGTTCTGTTTCCCACAGTAAATTTATTTTCTGGTCTTATGAAGCATCACAAACACATGGTTACTTTTGCCTGATCACTTAGCTAAAATCAGCTTAATCTAACATAAAGGGAAATATGATATAAAAGAAGCAAACAAGGGGAAAACTAGGATTGTGTACAGTCCTTTATAGATTAATATATTTCTTTGTTGCCTAACATCGGGATCAGAACATTAAACTTAACGAAAACTCAACAATTGTTATACAAAAAAAATTTGGTGAGTGTAAAATAGTTGAATATCGAATTCAAAACAATATAACAAATATTAATAAAAATATTCTGAATATTTTTCAGTGTCACATGCAACATGCCGACCTTATTTATCGAAAACGAATACCTTTAATAGGTTGCATTAGAGATTCTCTAAGTTATGATTAATGCTATACATAGAATGTCAAGAAAACGTAAACAGCTCATTATTTTGTGCCTTGATGCGTTTCTAATTCTTTTTTCAATACTAATCGCCTATTCCTTACGATTAGATGAACTTTACCTTCCTCAAGGTAAAGAAATGGGGTTATGGCTGGTTGCTCCAGTTATCGCAATTCCAATATTTATTCGCTTTGGGTTATTCCGTGCAGTAATTGAATATGTTGAATTTAAAGCACTTTGGGCAATTACTCAGGCTGTTTCTATTTATATAATAATTTTTGGCTCTGTTATTTTGATCTCAGGCATTGCCGTTCCACGTTCAGTCATTCTAATCCATTGGTTGGTCACGATTATTTTAGTCTCTGGAAGTCGCATTGTAGGTCGGTCTATATTTTCCAGAAACCGGCAACCGCTCTTCAGAAAAAACACTTCTGCAATTAATAATGTTTTAATTTATGGGGCAGGAGCATCAGGAATACAATTGGCTAGATTGCTATCTGTCAGTCCACAAATACATCCAGTTGGCTTTATCGATGATAATTCAGCTCTACACAAAAATCAGATCAGTGGAATTACGGTTTATTCTCCAAAAGACTTAGAAGAACTAATAAAAAAGCTACAAATTGACGAAGTCTTGTTGGCCATGCCGTCTGTCTCTCGACAACACATTCGAAAAATTATTACCAATCTTGAGCCGTTTCCTGTAAGGCTTCGAACAATTCCAAGCTTTACTGAGTTAGTTGAAGGCAAGATAAAGATTGCAGATATACGGGATATTAATATTGACGACTTATTAGGACGAGAACCTGTTAAACCAAATAATGATCTACTCTCTGCAAATATCACAAATAAGGTAGTCATGGTGACAGGGGCTGGTGGCTCTATTGGTTCAGAACTTTGCCGTCAGATTGTTAAGCTTAATCCAAAATCCTTAATATTGTTTGAGCAAAGTGAGTACAACTTGTATGCCTTAGAAAAAGAGTTACTTGATGATACCTCTTCAGAACCAAACTGTACGCCTGTTTTAGGCTCTGTTGTTGATCAAGCTCGAGTTGAAAAGGTCTGTAAATTTTTTAAGATTGAAACTATTTATCATGCTGCTGCTTACAAACATGTGCCATTAGTTGAAAGAAACCCTGCAATGGGGGCTCTTAATAATGTAATTGGAACATACAATGCGGCAAAAGCGGCAATTGCTGCCCAAGTCGAGACCTTTGTACTGATCTCTACTGACAAAGCAGTCAGACCAACAAATGTAATGGGGGCGACTAAGCGTTTTGCAGAGTTAGTATTACAGGGCCTACATTTAGAGGCTCAACACAATAAAAGTGCTACACGTTTTACAATGGTACGCTTTGGAAATGTGCTTGGTTCTTCTGGATCTGTTATCCCACTTTTCCAGAAACAAATTAAAGAGGGTGGCCCTGTTACCGTTACCCATGAAAATATCATTCGCTACTTCATGACCATTCCCGAAGCTGCACAATTAGTTATTCAAGCTGGAGCCTTAGGAAAGGGTGGTGATGTATTTGTACTCGATATGGGTGAGCCTGTCCGTATTATTGACTTAGCCAAGCATATTATAAAATTGAGTGGCTTAGATATTCGAGACGATGATAATCCAGAAGGCGACATTGAAATTCTAGTTACTGGCTTACGTCCTGGTGAAAAACTCTATGAAGAACTATTGATAGGTGACAATGTTTCTAAAACCTTGCATCCTCGAATTATGCGAGCAGAGGAAGAAGTTATCTCTTGGGAACAATTACAGGCATTTATTGATGAACTGAACTTTGTGATACGCCTAAACGATGCATCAAAAGTTCGTGATGTATTACTACGTGTAGTCAAAGGTTATAAACCTCAATGTGATATTGTTGATGTACTCACTGATAAACCTGCATTAGCAAGTTAAACCTATAAGTCTATCACTCTATTACAGGGTGCTATTCATTATAATAGCACCCCGCAAAAACTAAGAGGCACTAAAGTCCAAGCCTAACACGTAAATTCCTGCAAAAATGAATAAGCCAAGTAATACTCTATAAACAACAAAAGGTAGCATCCCCATACGTTCTAAAAGCTTTAGGAAATAATGAATGCAAAGGTAGGCGGCAATGCCTGAAAGGATGGTTCCAACTAGCATGGCGACCCAATCAACAGGAGTTTCTGATTTTATTAATTCAACACCTTTCAGACCACCTGATAACACTATTGTTGGTACAGAAAGCAAAAATGAGAATCGGGCGGCAGCACTACGCGTTAAACCCATCATCAATGCTGCTGTCATAGTAATACCAGAACGTGATGTACCAGGGATCAAAGCAATCGCTTGAGCACATCCAATAACTAGTACATCTTTCCATGTCATTGCATGTTCGTCACGGCTACGTTTCCCCACCCAATCGGCATACCAAAGTAATAAGCCAAAAATAATGGATGTTGCTCCAATAATCTCTGCACCACGCATATTAAGTTCAATATAATCATTGAAAGTCAATCCAGCTAAGCCAACAGGAATTGTGCCTAAACCAACTGCCCACGCTAATTTGCTGTCTTGTGTTTGCTGACGTGTAACAAGAGATTTTGCCCATGCAACTAACATATTGCGAATATCTTGCCAGAAATAAATAACAACGGCAGCTAGTGAGCCCATATGCAGGGCGACATCAAATGCCTGCCCTTGATCCGCCCAGCCTGTGAATACGGGAACTAGAATTAAATGAGCTGAGCTAGAAATAGGTAAAAATTCAGTAAAACCTTGCACAATGGCAAGAACGATGATTTGTAATGTGTCCATATTATTTTATTGTTTTATTAAGGAAGAAAAATTTTATCCATAAATGTTAAAGGCGGTGACGTTGATCACCCTGAGAAAAGCCCGACAAAGTTTGCGTAAATTCTTTACCTAATGCAATCACTTTAAAGCGTTCTCCCATTTCAGCAGGTAAACTTAAAATACGGATTTGTTGAGCTAAAGGATATTGTTGATCTGGATTATTATTTAATCGCTCAATAAAGAAACCTTCCAAGCCCGACATCGCTAAAAACATCGCCTGATTGGTAAAGCCTTGCACATCCATATCTGCATCTGATGCAGCATTTGCAACCGCGGTAAAATCCACACTTGCTGTAATATCCTGCAAACTAGGATAAATCAGTGGATTATCATGTGCTCGATGTTGATAGTGGCACATCAGCGTTCCCATATGGCGTTCTGGGTGGTAATACTCTTGCTGTGTATAACCATAGTCAATGAGCAAAACAATACCTTGCTTTAAAGTGTTTGATATTGCTTTAAACCATGCAGGGAGATTGCTATTAATTTCAGATAAGTAGCTAGAGACATCAAGCCCCAACTTATCTATTTGTGAATTTAGAAGATCAGGTGCAGTTTCATCCTGATAAGCAAAATAGTCATCCTTCCAAATCACTCTTCTTTCTTTTGCTATGCCATTGGCTAAAGTAAATACATCAACGGGCATTGCATCTAATACTTCATTACCAAGTATTACACCCACAAAGCCAGCGTTAGGAAGCTGATCCAACCAAATGACACGTTCTAATAAATGAGGCACATATTTTTGCAATGTTTCTTTTTGACGCTGTTTTAGCTCAGGGCTGACATCTAAAATGTAGTAGTGAGCAGGCAAGCTACCAAAAATTTCAAGCTGCTTTAAAATATCCGCCGCCATAATGCCTGAACCTGCACCAAGCTCTAAAATATCACCACCACCCAGAGTTTCTAGTATTTCATGTGTTTGTTTGGCAAGGCATTGGGAAAATAGAGGGGATATTTCTGGTGCTGTCGTAAAATCACCTGCTTCACCAATTTTTCTCATACCTGCTACATAATAACCATAAGCTGGTTCGTATAAGGCCATTTCCATATAACGTCGAAACGAAATACCATTATCACTTTGCTCAATTTCAGCTTTAATTTTATGGATAAGTTGGTTGCAATGCTCTAATGCATCGGCTGGTGGCATGGGAAGCGTGTCGGTAAATTGCATATAATTTCTAATATTGATAAACAGTTATATAAATACCTATGTTTATCTGTATCCATCTGTGGTTTATTTAAAAGCAATTATACGGAAAGCGGAGAACAAAAAATATGGCTGACTTAGCAGGCAAAGTTGCATTAATTACAGGAGCAGCTAAACGTATTGGGGCTGTCATTGCACAACACCTACACCAAGCAGGTGCTGATATTATCATTCATTATCGCAGCTCTGCGGATGATGCAATTATTTTGCAAAAAAAACTTAATGCAATACGGGCAGACTCTTGTTTTATCGTACAGGCTGATCTGCTTGAAATCGACAAGCTCCCTGTTTTAATTCAACAGGTGATAAATCAAACTGCCCGCTTAGATATTCTCATTAATAATGCTTCCACGTTTTATCCTACCAAGCTTGGTGAAATTACTGAGCATGATTGGGATGATTTAATGGGATCAAACCTCAAAGCCCCTTTATTTCTTTCACAAGCAGCAAGTTCACATCTAAAAGCGGCGGGAGGTTGTATTATCAATATTGTTGATATTCACGGAATTCGCCCGATGAAAAATCACCCTGTATATAGCCCAGCTAAAGCGGGACTTGCCATGCTAACCCAATCACTGGCTAGGGAGCTTGGTCCAGATGTTCGTGTCAATGGCGTTGCCCCTGGAGCAATTATTTGGCCTGAAGCAGAGGGAGAGCAAACACCCACAGAAATCCTTGAGAAAACCGCATTGAAACGACAAGGCACACCTGAGGACATCGCTAAAGCTGTACTATTTTTGATAAAAGATGCTGACTATATTACAGGGCATATTATTCCTGTAGATGGTGGACGACTGCTGAATCATTGATACCATTCAAGCCTCTCTACTTATGATATCTGATTAAGTCGGGTCAAATTTCCTGAGAGGAAAAATTTGTTCATTTTTTGATAGAAAATCGAGTAATAGTCACTCTATTGGGAGATCTTATAGCGAAAAATGAGCGGATTTTAACCTCAGGAAAATGACTCAGACTTGATCAGTCTTCCTTAACCAATATAACCTAAGTTCGAGAGAATCCCCTCTATAAAGTAAAAGCAGTAAATCTTTTCTTCGATTTCTAATCGATAGTTTCTGTAGTGGTCAAATCTTTCAGATGATTTTATTGCGGAATTTAATTTTAGTGGTACAACTACGTGTGTCCTAAAAATATCAAGTAATAGGATTGCACATCTAACGGATAGAGAATAAAGTTTTTGGAATAGGAGGTTATATTTTTATACGCATCAAATCGTTGTATTAGAAATTTCTCATTCCATCATTGCAAATACCATGTTGTTCAATTCGTTCAATATAATCTTACAGGGCTTTATTTATACTACATTTCTTTACAGCAAGAACTACAAACTCACAACATCCCCCGCAAATACTCCCCAGTAAACGATCCCTTAGTCTCTGCCACATCCTCAGGCGTACCCGTTGCAATAATCTGCCCGCCTTTACTACCACCTTCGGGACCTAAATCAATAATCCAGTCGGCCGTTTTAATTACGTCTAAATTATGTTCGATGACAACAACGGTATTGCCTTGATCTCGCAGGCGGTGTAGCACTTTGAGTAGTTGATTAACATCGTGGAAGTGCAAGCCTGTGGTGGGTTCGTCTAAAATATATAGGGTTTTTCCTGTGGCTCGTTTGGATAGTTCTTTGGCAAGTTTAACCCGCTGGGCTTCGCCGCCTGATAGCGTTGTGGCGTTTTGTCCTAGGGTGATATAGGAAAGTCCCACATCCATCAATGTTTGCAATTTATTGAATAATATCGGCACAGGCTGGAAGAATTCATGGGCTTCTTCGACGGTCATTTTTAGTATTTCTGAGATGTTTTTGCCTTTGTAGTGTATGCCCAAGGTTTCGCGGTTATAGCGTTCGCCATCGCAGACATCGCATTGCACATACACATCGGGCAGGAAGTGCATTTCTACTTTGATGACACCATCGCCTCGGCAGGCTTCGCAGCGTCCGCCTTTTACGTTGAAGCTGAAACGCCCTGGTGTGTAGCCGCGTGAACGGGCTTCGTGTGTGCCTGCAAATAGATCACGGATAGGGGTGAACAGCCCCGTGTAGGTGGCAGGGTTTGAGCGGGGTGTGCGTCCGATAGGGCTTTGGTTGATGTCGACGATTTTATCGAAGTAATCCAAGCCTTTAATATCTTTTACGGGGCTGGCCTCTACGCTACTACCATTTAGAAATCGGGCGATGTGTTTGTAGAGTGTGGCATTGATCAGCGTGGATTTGCCTGAGCCAGACACCCCCGTTACACACGTTAGCAAACCCACGGGGATTTCAGCGGTAACATCTTGCAGATTATTGCCGCTAGCTCCAATCAGCTTTAACCAGCGTTTTTTATCGACAGGGGTACGCTCACTTGGCACATCGATTTTTTGTTTGCCTGATAGGTATTGCCCTGTAATGGATTCAGGATTATTAGCGACTTCATCGGGTGTGCCTTCTGCGGTGATAAAGCCTCCGTGAGCACCTGCACCTGGACCAATATCCACCACATAATCCGCCGCACGAATGGCATCTTCATCATGCTCGACGACGATAACAGTGTTGCCCAAGCCGCGTAGGTGTCGCAGGGTTTTTAGTAGGCGATCATTATCGCGTTGGTGCAGCCCAATGGAAGGTTCATCCAAAACATACATCACGCCAACCAAACCCGCTCCGATTTGTGAAGCGAGGCGAATACGTTGGGATTCTCCGCCTGATAATGTGCTGGAAGTACGGTCTAATGAGAGGTAATTCAGCCCAACATTTACTAAAAATTCTAAACGTAGCTTGATTTCTTTAATGACTTTTTCCGCGATTTTTTCCTGCTTGCCTGATAGCTGTAGCGTATTGAAATGCTCAAAAGCTTCATCAATCGGCAAGGCGGTGATGCTGGGCAGGTTGTTGTCGGCAATAAAGACATTTCTGGCTTGTTCGTTTAAGCGTGAGCCATTGCAGTCAGGGCAGGATTGTGTGGCTAGGTATTTGCTAAGTTCTTCACGCACGGCGTTGGAGTCGGTTTCACGATAGCGGCGTTTGAGGTTGTTTAATATGCCTTCAAACACATGCGAGCGTTGATAAACCTGCCCTTTTTGCCCCACATAAGTGAAGTCGATTTTCTTTTTTCCGCTACCATGCAGCAGCATTTTTTTGATTTTTGCGGGGAGTTCTTCGTAAGGTTTGTCGATGTCAAAATCATAGGCCTCTGCCAGTGAGGTAATCATCTGGAAGTAATACGCATTGCGACGATCCCAGCCACGAATTGCCCCACCAGCTAAGCTAAGTTGTGGATTGGCAACCACTAAATCAGGATCAAAATATTGATCAATGCCCAAGCCGTCGCAGCTTTCACAAGCTCCATTGGGACTATTGAATGAAAACAAACGGGGTTCAAGTTCAGGTAGTGAATAGCCGCAGAGTTTACAAGCATAATTGGCTGAGAAGATTAGCTCCTCGCCATCGCCATCCATATAGGCAACACGAGCCAAGCCATTGGCTAATCGAACCGCAGTTTCAAAGGATTCAGATAAGCGTAGCTGCATATCCGCACGGACTTTAAAGCGGTCGACCACAACCTCAATAGTGTGCTTTTTTCTTAGTTCCAAGGCGGGCACATCGTCCAGCTCATAGACTTCACCATCGACTCTGGCACGTAAAAATCCCTCTGCTTTTAGCTCCTCAAATAATTTAACATGCTCACCTTTGCGGTTGCGGACAACGGGGGCAAGTAGGTAGAGCTTAGTGCCTTCGGGCAAGGCTAAGACTTGATCAACCATCTGGCTAATCGTCTGGGCTTCTAGGTCGGTATGGTGTTCGGGGCAGCGTGGCTTACCTGCACGGGCAAATAACAGACGTAAATAATCGTAAATCTCGGTGACTGTGCCGACAGTAGAACGGGGATTGTGCGAGGTAGTTTTTTGCTCGATGGAAATTGCAGGAGATAAGCCTTCGATATGGTCAAGATCAGGCTTTTCCATCACCGATAAAAACTGCCGAGCATAAGCAGAAAGCGACTCAACATAACGCCGTTGCCCTTCCGCGAAGATGGTATCAAAGGCTAGCGATGACTTGCCCGAACCCGATAAACCTGTGATGACGATGAGCTTGTCGCGGGGTAAATCCAGATCAATGTTTTTGAGGTTATGGGTTCTCGCTCCGCGAAGTTTTATGCTTTTTTCCATGCTAATTCATTGCTGCTAAATGAGTTGCCAATGGTAGCGTATATTGGGGATTTGTTCTTTGCGTTTTTATTTTTGATGCTGATAAGCAATTAGCTCTTGCTTCCGCTGTTTTGATAATTTTTTAATTGCATACTCACGCGATGCCGCAGCAGATCGAGATTCACAGATTTCTGTATAAACCAAACTAACAGGCCGCCTTGCCCGTGTGTATTTTGCGGCTTTATCAGAATGATTATGTTCATCAATACGGCGATCAATATCAGTTGTGATACCCGTGTATAAGGTTTTATCCGCACATTGCAGTATGTAGATACGCCATATTGGATTATTTATTTTTGTATCAGTTGTTTGCATAAATATTAATCCGTCCAAGGTAACATGGAGCCTGAATCCATGACTTTACTACAGTGCATTTAAATACCACTATAGGGGTAGGAAAAGTTTTCACGCCTCCCTCCCTCCGAACCGTACGTGCTATTAGGTGGAATATTGAGATAAAAGAAAACGGCTATATAGTGCGGGTTATGGGGTGATGATATAACACTATATAACCTTTGAAAATGGCCCTGAGGAGGATATAAATAACATCAGCAATCAGTTGTTATTTATATAGAAATTATTTTTATATAAAATTAATACCGTTAACCAGTACCGTCTTTAGCAAGAGCTAGGTCATGCTGTACTCGTCGTGAATTCTCTCTGTATCTTATAGATTGTACTGACACCAATATTTAATTCTTCTGATACCGCTTGCTTAGTAGCACCAGTACCTAATAACCCCATTACTTGAGCTTTAAGTTCATCTGTAAGCCTTGGTCTACCCAAGTGCTTACCTGCTGCTTTTGCTTTCGCTATGCCATCGGCTTGACGTTCTTTTATTAGCTCTCTTTCAAACTCAGCCACCGATGATAAAACGCCCATCATTAGGCGACCTTGTGAGCTATTGGTATCTAATCCCATATTTAGGATTTTTAAAGATGCACCTTTCTCTTTTATCTGGTCATAGATGTTCCAGAAGTCGGACATTGAACGAGCTAATCTATCTAATTTTGTTATGACTACGGTATCCCCTTCTCGTATTGTCTTAAGTAATAAAGTTAATTCAGGACGATCTAAATTTTTACCTGATACTTTTTCCTCAAAAATACTATTGCAACTTTCTTTTTCTAAAAGTTCTCTTTGAACTTCTAATTTCTGACCTGTAGATGAAACTCTTGCATATCCGAGAATGTGCGACATTATGAAAACCTCTATAAAGCTCTAAGATATTTGTATAATATACTCTATAAATACAAATAACAACCTTTAGAGATGCTATTTTAGATACTCTATAAAGCTATACCTTTGTAGAGCCTATACTTTATGGATATATTCTATTTTTCAGCTATTTTTGTTATTGCATAAAAAAGCCCTGCTCTATTTTGTGCTTTCATACCCTTATCCCTTTCGATTGATATATTTATGAAGTGAAATATATATAAATAATGATAACAACGATAAGGGACAAACCCAGAAGTACATCATTTGTTAATGATTTAGGGTTATCACTCTTTTTCTCTTTTGGTTTAATTTGCTTATCAAGTTCTGCTTTTGCCTTAGTAATGGTTTCAAGGTCAACAGAACCTTTTAGGGGAGAACTGGCATAAGTTTCTTCACTCATTCTTAACCTTGCCCCTTCTACCCTTCCATCACTATGACCTTTGCCGTGTCCAATAGCGTAGCCCAATATGAAAGAAATAAGAGCAAAGAATAGCCCTGTGTACATACAACAATCAGAATTACACATGATAACAACCCACATCTAAAGGCATGATTTAGAATAATAGTAGAATCACTATTTTTTGCTTATACAAAAAAGCCCCACTCTTTCGAGTGAGACTATCCAGTCTATAAGTTTTCAGAAACCAAAATATTCAAGCACCTGCTCCAACCAGTTCCAGAATAATTGATGAAGCATGAAATAGATGCTGATAATTAATATTGCTACTGGAAGCACCAGCAACCAGATTAATAATTCACTCATTGCTGATACTCCCCTCTTTTTTCACACTACTAAATATTTAGGTTTCCCATTCCCTGCCTCTGGATTCAAAATAATAATTTCATCCTTAATCATTCTGCTGTGAATATTTTTAACTTCCGCCTGAATACGTGGCATTGGTGGAATATCTAAAACACTCTCATTATGTTCGGTTTGTTGATTTTTAAGGAAAGTATGCACCTCTTTTTTCATTGGTGGAAAAGTCGGTTTTAATACCTTATTTTTTACTTTTTTAGAGATGTATTTATAAAGAATATCTGCATTATTTCCACCAGATAAATACTGTTCTAAGTTATCAATTTTTAGCTTTTTTGTATGAACCTTACCTACCTTACGCGTAAGGTTTTCACTAGGCTTACGCGTAAGCTTTTTCACATCATCATTCTTTGGCTCAGAAGGGCGGTTAACATTTATTTCCATAGGGTATAAATCTATACCCTCAGCCTTTAACCTTTTCACGACTTGCACCGCTACTTTTTTGCACTGTGGATAGGTGATATTCGTTAGCTGATCTTTGTGGATTCTGTCGGCTATTTCTCCCACGCTGGGTTTTAATTTTCCGCTTTGGATTTCTGCTTTTAAATCAGAGTAGGGGGTCGCTTGTACTTCTTCATATTGAACCTTACCACCTGCGAACATATCGAATTGCTTTTCATGTGTGCCTGTTTTTTCGTTGCTGGTGAAAGCGGTAGCAGGGGAGAAACCTACATTATTTGGCTGAATGCTATCTTTTATTTTATTGATGCTGACTTTGGGGGCTTGTTTGTCTTGGGTGGTTTTACTTTCTGCCCGTAGTTTGTCGGCTTCTTTTTTAAAGCGGTTGGCTTTTTTGAGTCGCTTTGCTTCGGTGGAGTAGAGAATATCTTGATTACCTTTTCGCATTAATGCCGCTTTTAAGATTCCCTCTCGGCTTCCTACAAAATGGAAGGCGGTTTCAAAGGCGACCACTAGAATTAAGCTTGCTAGCATCATTGCGTTTAAAAACGTGGTTGCTAATGATTCCTTTACGAATTTAATTAGTCC
>JALVRY010000293.1 GCA_027024625.1 Thiotrichaceae bacterium | reverse complement strand
ATAAAGTAGAGCCAGTGAATTTGGGTGGTTTTTTTCAAGATGTTGCTCATAGGCTGACATTAAACCAAAAATAGCTTCTGCGGGGCTATGGTTGCCATCTAAGTTAGGCAGTTCTGATCGGTCTTCTATATTTTGTTCGCTGAGGTAGTTGCCAAGTAGGGTGAGGCTGAATGCATGGTAGTTGTAATCACGAGCAGCTTGGGCAAGGTCAGTATCATCGCCACGTACTTTTTTGGTCCGTAGTAATTGTATGCTGTCGGCTTCAGATAAGTTTTCTAAGGAGTGGTTGATAACCGTTTCTTGTTCGCAAAACTCATCGTCCAAGGCCTCGCGTGTTGTGATTAAGCACAGTCCGTTGTTTTCAAGTGATAATTGGTGTAGCAGGGCTTTAAGTCCAGCGTCACGAAATTTTCCTCGCATGGTGCTATCAGAATCACTTGCAGAATATTGAAAAGGTTCTAAACCATCAAGGATAAGCACATTGCGGTCTGCCGCAATAAGGGTGGCAAGATGCGTTGCTTTTTCATGTTCTGAGGCAAAATCTGTTTTTTCATTTTTAAAAAACTTGAGTGCATGTTCGATAAATTCGCTGGATGATGATTGCTTTTTACCTGTATCGCCTTGGTTGTGGAATGACCAAGAATACGTTTTTTGTGGTGCATCTTGTCCTTTATTGGCATAACTTGCTAACCACTTATTGATAATGGATGACTTACCTGTGCCGCCCCACGCTGAAAGAGCCATGATGTTACAAGAGCCTTCTTGCCATGTATTTTGCAGTAGTTCTAATATGTCTTCACGTCCTACAAATGTTTTCATATTGGTGATTGGCATTTGTTCGGTATAGTGACTTTCTGTTGATTGTGCTTTGCGATTCTTTTTTGGTGCTCTGCGTTTCCAAAGAAAGATGGCGATCATCACAAAGGCAAAAACCGCGATTGCAGTCATGATCGGATTCGAAGTAAAAGAGTTTAATGCATCCATAAGCGTTGAGAGTTCATCCTAGAATTGTGCCTAAGTGCTAAATATAGACTATTGGGAACGAAGTACCTATAGAAGAGTTAGATAAAATTTAGTCATAAGACCGAACGGTAGGATAAGCGGTAGATTCTTTGGGTTTATTTCGCTTAGCTATTTTGTAACGTATCATTACTTCTTCTTTCAAATAGGGTGATTCTTTGAGTCTTGATAAACTTACAATAAAAATTCATTCATCGATTAATGAAGTGCCAGCATCAGATTGGAATGCATTACTATCTGATAATAATCCTTTTGTGCGTCACGAGTTTCTTAATGCATTGGAGCAATGTGATTGTGTGGGTGAAAGTTTTGGTTGGTTGCCACACCATATTAGTGTTTACAATGGTGATGAGTTAATTGGGGCAATGCCTGTTTATGAAAAGCATAATTCTTATGGGGAATTTGTTTTTGATAATGCTTGGGCAGATGCATGGCAACGGTCTGGTTTTCGCTATTATCCTAAATTAGTTGTATCTGCACCTTATACTCCCGCAATGGGGAATCGCTTGTTGGTAAAGCCTGATGATGCAGAACAGATTTTTGCTATTTTAATGCAAGCTCTAAAAGCCTTGGCCGAAAAAATACAAGCCAGTGGCATTCATATTTTATTTCCTGAATCCAAAGAGCAGGATTGGCTACAAAGTCAGGAGGGTTTTTTTGCACGACATGACTGTCAATTCCATTGGACAAATCAAGGCTATAAACAATTTGATGACTTTCTAAATCAGCTAACAGCTAAGAAACGTAAGAATATTCGCCAAGAGCGTCGTCGAGTTGAGAAAGCAGGTATTACTTTTCGAGTGTTAGATGGACATACCGCAAGTGATAAAGACTGGGAGCAGTTTAGCCATTTTTATCAAAAAACTTTCGATGAAAAATGGGGCGTTGCTACTCTAAATGAAGCTTTTTTTAAGAGAGTTGCAAACTTACTACCAGATCAAACTGTTTTGGTAATGGCTGACTTGGCGGATGAATGTATTGCGGGAGCATTGATGTATGCCAGTGATACAACACTATATGGACGTTATTGGGGGTGCTCGGAATACGTTGATGCGTTGCACTTTGAAGCCTGCTATTACCAAGGAATTGAGTATTGTATTCAACAAGGGTTGCAACGATTTGAGCCAGGAGCACAAGGTGAACACAAGATCGCGCGTGGTTTTGTACCAACGAAAACACATTCAAGTCATTGGCTTGCAGAAAACCCTTTTCAGGTATCCATTAATAATTTTGTACAACATGAAAAGGAGGCCGTTGAGCAATATATGAGTGACTGTATGCAGCATAGCCCATACAAAGATAGCAAGGAATTATCATAATATGAACAAACCCTATTCAGAATCTTGCGATCAAAATCGTGATCCTATTTTTCACGTTATTCAACCATTGCTTGAAAAGTGTAGTAGCTTACTAGAAATCGGTAGTGGTACAGGACAACATGCGGTCTATTTTGCTGAGAAAATGCCGCATATTACTTGGCAGACTAGCGACCGCTCACAATATCATACGGGAATTCAGCAATGGCTTGATGACGCTAGATTATCGAACGTAAAACCACCTTTGGCTTTGGATGTGCGAAAAGATCAGTGGACGGGTGAGAGCTTTGATGCAGTGTTTACAGCAAATAGTTTGCATATTATGCATAAGGAAGATGTGCAGGCACTATTTGATAATATTGCATCAGTTATGGCACCAAGAGGTTTATTCATTGTGTATGGGCCATTTAATTATGGTGGGCAATACACCAGCGAAAGTAATGCACGCTTTGATATTTGGTTAAAAAATCAAGATGCAAAAAGTTGTATTAAAGACTTTGACTGGGTGAATACACTGGCAAAGCAAGCGGGTTTGCAACTTAAACAAGATGTGGCAATGCCTGCTAATAATCGTATTTTATGTTGGCAGAAAGTCTGAGTTTTTCTTGCTAAGCACTTGTGTATTCGAGTTTGGATACTTAGTATTCGGTTAACCAAAATTACAGAGGGAGAAAATTCATGTCTAATTATAAAAGAATCCTGTTAAAACTCAGCGGCGAAGCACTGATGGGGCAATATGATTTTGGTTATGATCCTGATGTATTATCTCAAGTGGCTCAAGAAATTGTTGATGTTCAAAAAACAGGTGTTGAAATTGCACTTGTCATCGGTGGTGGCAACTTATTTCGTGGGCAAGGCCTAGAAGAAGCGGGGTTTGATCGCGTGCGAGGAGATCAAATGGGGATGCTGGCAACAGTGATGAATGCGCTTGCCATGCAGGATGTTATCCAAAAATTGGGGGCTGAGTGTGATGTCTTATCTGCATTGGGAATTGAGCAGGTAGGTGAAAAATATTCGGCATTATCAGCTAGAGCTAAGCTAAGTGACGGTAGAATTGTGATTTGTGCGGCAGGTTCAGGGAGTCCATATTTTACAACGGACACGGCGGCAAGCTTAAGAGCAATCGAATTGCAAGCAGACCTTTTGTTAAAAGCAACAAAAGTTGATGGTATTTATGATTCTGATCCCATGAAAAATTCCGATGCAAAACGCTATGATCAACTACACTATGACGACGCAATTAATGATCGCCTTGGTGTAATGGATTTAACTGCGATGGTGATGTGTAGAGATAATAATATGCCAATGTGTGTATTTAATATGTTTGATGAAGGTGCGTTAACAGGTGTTTTGGATGGTAAACCTGTTGGAACCACGGTAAAGGTATAAGAAATGATTAATGAAATTTTGCAAGATGCAGAAGAAAGAATGGATAAAAGCGTTGAAGCACTGAAAGGTGCTTTAGCAAAGGTTAGAACAGGGCGTGCCCACCCCAGTTTGTTAGAACATATTACCGTAGAATACTATGGTGCAGAAACACCGCTTAATCAGGTTGCCAATGTTTCTGTTGAAGATGCAAGAACGCTTAGCATTACTCTATGGGAAAAGGATATGGTGCAAGCGGTTGAAAAGGCGATTATGAAATCAGACCTTGGTTTAAACCCCGCAACAGCAGGGACAGTGATTCGTATCCCTATGCCGGCTTTAACAGAAGAGCGTCGCCGTGATTTAGTAAAGGTTGTGCGAGGCGAGGGCGAAAAAGCAAAAGTGGCGATCCGTAATATTCGCCGTGATGCGAATAGCGACTTCAAGGAGTTAAAAAAGGAAAGTGAAATATCGGAAGATGATGAACGCCGTGCACAGGATCAAGTCCAAAAATTAACGGATGCTGCGGTAAAAAAAGTAGACTCTGTGCTGGCTGATAAAGAAACTGACTTGATGCAAGTATAATAAAACTAAAAGATTGTCTTACGAATAGGTGTATTTTAAGGAAATTCTGATTAAGTTCAAAAGATCGGAAGCCCCACTTCCGACTTAATCAGAGGTTCCTTAATGGATGATCTTGAGTTTTAGAACTGCTGTTTTGGAGGGAACACTGAATGTCACAGCAAAATAATATTCCAAAACATATTGCTATTGTTATGGATGGTAATGGACGTTGGGCTAAGAAACGTTTT
>JALVRY010000292.1:2756-4530 GCA_027024625.1 Thiotrichaceae bacterium | reverse complement strand
TCCGTTATCTCTACCTTTGATGGGTTTTATAAAGTTTAAAGCAGGTGTGATATGGCTAAATGTACTTTTCAATTTTTTCTTTAACTCAGACTCTCGTAGAATACGTTGAAGCTTCTTTCCTGTTGGGTTTACTTGGCTTTTGTTTTTAAGTTTGATGTATTGAGATCGGTATTTTTTATATTTAACATGGCAGGTTCGTTCAATCACTTTATGATTGGCAGGGTTACGAACAATTACCTTGTGATCGCCCAAACTGGCCTTTAAGGGGATACCCACTAAGGCAGTCCAGTCCTTTTTATGCTTTACGACAGCAACAGGTTTACCTTCGTAAGTCACTTCAGGTCGAACGGCATTAGCGGGAGCAATGGCTAAAATACAAATACCACCCGGTACAGGCTTATGCTTAGGAAAAGCCACCGCATTAGCAGAGAAAAATAATGAGAGTGGGATAATAAGTTTAAGTAAAAGATCTTTTTTATTCATAAATTTGGGTTATTTTGGATGTCTCAACAAAGTTTAACGGCAAAACGCATGAAGGATATTCGTGCATTTCATGTAATGGATCTACTCGCAAAAGCAAAAGCGATGGAGGAGCAAGGTCGCTATGTTATTCACATGGAGGTGGGAGAACCTGATTTTGAATCACCCCAAGCCGTATCAAAGGCAGGAATAGCAGCGATTCAAGCAGGAAAAACTCATTATACCCCTGCAAAAGGTCTATTTGCATTACGAGAAAAGATCAGTCATTTCTATCAACAGCGTTATGGTATTGATGTTGCTGTGAATCGTATCATGATCACGCCTGGAGCATCAGGGGCTTTACAATTAGTAATGGGAGCGATGATTGACCCTGAGGATGAGGTATTACTCACTGACCCCGGCTACCCTTGTAATCGTCACTTTGTTCGTCTAGTTGAAGGCAAAGCAGTTGAGATTAAAGTTACAGCAGCCTCCAACTTTCAAGCAACGGCTAAGCAAGTGGATCAATACTGGAGTGATAGAACCAAGGCGTTATTATTAGCATCGCCTGCTAATCCGACAGGCAGTCTGTTATCTAAGCAGAATATACAAGATTTATATCGGCAGGTAAGTAAAAATCAGGGTATTTTTATTGTTGATGAAATCTATCATGGGCTTGTTTATGACCAGAAAGAAACCACCGCCTTAGCAATCTCTGAAAATATCTTTGTGATCAATAGCTTTTCAAAATATTTCGGTATGACAGGTTGGCGATTGGGGTGGATAGTTGCACCTGAAGCTTATGTTGATGAGTTAGAAAAATTAGCACAAAACGTATTTTTAGCGGCTCCAACACCCGCACAATATGCAGCACTCGCAGCATTTAGCGATGAATCACTTAATGAGCTTGAAGAACGTAGAAAGATATTTGCAGAGCGGAGGGATTATCTTTACTCAGCTCTTCAGGACTTAGGTTTTGAATTGGATGATAAACCAGATGGGGCTTTTTATCTCTATGCAAAATGTACTCAGTTTGCCAATGATAGCTTTCAGTTTTGCCATGATGTATTAGAAAAAACAGCCGTAGCCATTACCCCCGGCATTGATTTCGGTGACTACAAAGCAAATCAATATGTACGGTTCGCTTACACTGTGCCAATATCAGAAATGAAGATAGGGGTAGGGCGATTGCAGGAGTATTTATCTATTTGATAATCTCGTGATATTACTTAAGGAAACTCTGATCAAGTCGGGTCGAATTTCCTGAGAGGAAAAATTTGTTCATTTTTTGATAGAAAATCGAGTAATAGTTATT
>JALVRY010000292.1:0-2746 GCA_027024625.1 Thiotrichaceae bacterium | reverse complement strand
GGGAGATTTTATAGCAGAAAATGAGCGGATTTTAACCTCAGGAAAACGACTCATGACTTGATCAGAGTTTCCTTAAGTAGGAGTGCATAAATAATTTAACAATTTACTGGTCTATTTTCCGCTATTCAAGCCATTCTCTCAGTCGCGTAGCTCGGCTATGCTTCTTCGATAATAACTTGAATATCAAAAAATATCCTTCGCAAATTTTGTTAAATTAATTATGCACTCCTACTTAGACTGTTCCTCATACATTTTCACTGCTTTATTCATTTCAGAGAGTAAAGGTAAGTTTAATTTAGCTACTTTCTCAAGTGTTTCTGGCGATGTGTCTGCTTTCTCAAAGATAGGTTTCAGCTCATCCCAGAGTTCTTTAACTGTGCCAAGTTGCTTGCGAATTTTTTCATCACTGGTTTTAGGTAGTCCTAAACCCTTGTCACCATCTAGCAGTCCTTTAAGGGTTTTATCAAAAAGTTCGGTGGTAGCTTTTAACTTCTCTAAGTTCTCCGACTTATCAATCCCTTTTGCGGCTAGCAGTAATTCTTTGCTCATTTTTTGGGTGAGCATTCGTTGTTTGCCAGAAAGATTAATCACATTAGCAAGTTTATTTAGATCCGCTCCACTTGCTCCCGCGTACATATAGACGGCTTTATTCATTGCAGAAAGTAAGGGGAGGTTTTGTGTGGCAATATTATTCAACGCTTCTTCCGAGCTACCCTTGGAAATAGTGCTTTCAATATTGGTTTTAAAATCATTCCAAAGTGTGGAGACTTTATCCAGTTGTTTTAGGATACTTGTGTTATCCGTTTTTGTTAAACCGAGCGAATCATCGCCCACCTTCAAGCCAGTTAAGGTTTTATCAAAAAGTGTAGCACTGGCTTCTAAATTCTTTTTGTTGTTATCTGTATCAATATTGAGAGAAATCAATAGAGCTTCTTTTGTCATCTTCTGCGATAACATCCGCTGCTTTCCTGCAAGATTAATTTTAACTGCCATCTGTTGATCCATTTCAGCAAATGCACTTTTTGTGATTGCATTCATTTCACTGGCAAAATCAGCAAGGTTATTTTCTGCGTAAGAAGCGATAGGCAAGCATAGAGAAAGAAGGGTGACGAGATAAAGTCGTTTCATAAAATCATCCTAGTCTTATTATTGACAATGACACCAAGGAGCTTGTCTGTAGTTGGATCACTATTCTTGGACAAACACCAAGTACCTATGAAGTCTGGCAGATATTACGGAGTGTTGCTTTGATTTAAAACATGAATTGACTGATTAGGAATGTGCATAAAATAAGCTCGATAACTTTATAACGCAGAATTTTTATTTCATGTGCGTTCCTTAGATACTGTTTAAAGACCTTTGCCGATATTCTGTTGCAGTACAACCAAAATAATTTTTGAATCGACGACAAAAGTGGCTGGGATTATTAAAGCCTAAATCATAGCTAATAGCAGTGATTACCTCACCATTTTTGATGCGTTCTGCGGCTCGCTTTAAGCGTAATTGTTGTTGTAATTGTACGGGAGAGCAACCTAGCTTTTCTTTAAATTCGACATAAAGACGGCTTCGGCTCATGGCACAGTGTCGGCATAATTGATCAATATCGAGTGGCTGAGAAAGGGTGCTGTTTATCCAATCCAGTGCTGCGATTAGGCTGTTAGCTTCAGGATCTTGGTTGCAGTAGGTTAAGAGAAAATCTCGGGTTTTATGTCGTAATAATCGAACAATTAATTCTGAAATACTAAAATCAATCAATGTGTCTCTATCGGGATGATTTTCGGTGAATAGTTTTGTTAAACGATCAAGTAATCGTTGAGTTTCAGAAGAGTGATGTGTATGTAGAACGGGCTGTCCAAATTGCCATGTGTTGGCAGCTTCCAATGCGGAGGTTTTATCACTTAACCGCTCGCTAACACGGCTTACTTTTTCCTTTGAAATTTCGACAGTGAGGCAGGTGGTGGGCGAATCTAAACTCGCATCAGGAAAATCAATTTCAACAACCTCTCCGGGAGCCATCACAAAGCTTTCATGAGGAAGGAAGACTTGACCATTAGGCATATTGGGAGTGTGCATGATCTTACGCCCTGTCACCATGCCACAAAATAGCAGTTCTCCTGAATTGAGCTGTACACGTTCAGCGGCTTCATAAGTGTCGTAAATACTAACTTCTGAGCTTGGTCCAGCAAAACTAATTCGATTTTCAACTAGCAATTGTGGTCTACGTAACTCATCAAGCTTTTTAGCTTTCATTTACAAACCTCCTCATTTTATAGAGAGTTTAGAATGCTCTTCTTTGTTTTTGGGCAAATTCTTAGAGAAATGCACACAAGTGTAGACCAAAATGTTGCTTATACGCCTATATGTTTAATATTTGGCAAAAAGTAACAACTTAATAGTTTGAGACCGTTGCACGAAGGATCTCAGTTTGGGATTTATATTCAAGTATTCAGGACTGGTGTGCAAGTTGTTAGGGAATAAAAGATCTACTTTATCTGTAAAGGAACGGACATGAACTAAATTGACACTCTAACTCGTCTTATTGTCCCATACCGAATGATCTCAAATCGTTGCGTAAATAACTATGCACTTCTTGAGATCATCCAGTCTGAAACAATAATCTGGCGTTATAGTTGTCGATTTATTTCATGCACGTTCCTAAGCAAAATTAACAGAGGAGATGATTATGTCTGCTAGCTTTAAAGAACAGTATGAAAATTTTATCGGTGGTGAGTGGATAGCACCTGTT
>JALVRY010000291.1 GCA_027024625.1 Thiotrichaceae bacterium | reverse complement strand
AGCCAGCTGGGGTACTAATTTTTCATTGGCTAAGGCACGGTAAAAACAGCGAATGTGACGATGATTTTGATAACGTCGATGCAGTGCTTTTAATAAGGTTGATTTACCTAACTGCCGTCCTGCCACCAATAAATAATTGGCAGGATCACGGTTCATAATATGCCCCAGTAGTTGATCACGACCAAAGAACACTGACTCGCGACTTGTGCCACCGCCTAATTGATACGGTGAAATCTGTGTTAAACGTTACTGCAACTTATAGTACTATATTGCAACGTCATTATAAGTCAGAACAGTTTTAATTAAACACTAGAGACATACCATTAAATGGATTTAAATAAGTTAGAACAAGACATAGCTAAAATTACAATGCATCTGGATAACGATAGTTTTATCTATGAGCTATTGCTTGCCTATGACTTCCCCAAAGCCACTATCACGCGCCTTAAAAAAGGGGATTACAATAAATCTAAAAATGCTGATGCAAGTAACAAAGACAATCAAGAAATTCTGTGGAAGAAACATCTATTCTTTAAAGTTGAACAAAACCAAGATTTACATCTAAGCATTGATAAAGCTCAAAAAGCCCCCGTCATTTTAAAGCATCACCCACGCTTTATTATTGTCACCGATTTTAAAAGGCTATTAGCGGTTGATACCAAGATTGGCGATAGCCTTGATATTGCACTGGATGAACTCAGTGGAAATTACACCTTTTTCTTACCGTGGGCGGGTATGGAAAAAACGCAGATTCAAAGCCTCAACCTTGCCGATGTTAAAGCAGCTGAAAAGTTAGCACAGCTTTACGATATTATTATTCAAGAAAACCAGATTGAAACAGAGACCGAAAGACACGGGCTTAATATCTTTTTATCACGGCTGTTATTCTGCTTTTTTGCTGAAGATACAGGCATTTTTGAAGAAGACCAGTTCACCAATGCCATCGCCTCGCATACCCAAAAGAATGGTAGTGATTGTCAAGATTATTTGATTGCCTTGTTTAAGGTGATGAATATTAAAGAGCGTAGCAATGAACCCGCGCATATCAAAGCCTTTCCCTATGTAAACGGTGGGCTGTTTGCGGTCGATTACCCCTCGCCTAAGCTGAATGCCAAAGCACGGCAAATGATTATTGATGCAGGTTCACTGAACTGGAAGCAGATTAACCCTGATATTTTTGGCTCGATGATGCAAGCGGTGGTGCATAGCGACCAGCGCGGTAGCTTAGGGATGCACTACACCTCGGTTGCCAATATTATGAAGGTGATCGAACCGCTGTTTTTAAATGATTTAAAAGAGCAGTTAGAAAAAGCTAACGAAAGTGAAGCTAAACTCAGCAAACTACTCGACAGGCTCTATCACCTGCGCCTATTTGACCCTGCCTGTGGTTCGGGCAATTTTTTGATTATTGCCTATAAAGAACTATGCAAAATAGAGATAGAAATCTTTAAAGCATTACAGCAAATTAGCGATAAATGGAAACTGTCACAATCAGGCATTCAACTCACCCAGTTTTATGGCATCGAGCTGGATGACTTTGCCCATGAAACCGCCAAACTCTCATTGTGGCTGGCAGAACATCAAATGAATCTGGCATTTAAAGATGTATTTGGAAGTGCTAAACCGACACTGCCTTTAAAGGATGGCGGGCATATTGTTTGTGGGAATGCTACGCGGTTGGACTGGGAGGATATTTGTCCTAAAGAGGATGGGGCTGAGATTTATATTATGGGGAATCCGCCTTATGTTGGTTTCAAGATGCAAAGTACCGAACAAAAGAAAGATATGAGTATAGTGTTCGAAGGTATCAGCAACTATAAATCTCTTGATTTTATTTCTTGCTGGTTTTTGTTGGGTGCAAAATATACGTTAAACAGTGATGTTAAGATGGCATTTGTTTCTACAAACTCTATATCGCAAGGTGCTCAGGTGTTTTCCTTATGGTCGATTATTTTTAAGTTAAACCTAGAAATATTTTTTGCACATACATCTTTCAAGTGGACTAATAATGCGAAGGGGAATGCAGGAGTAACATGCATTATTATTGGAATTAGAAATATAAACTCAAATAAGAAGTTTATTTATCGCGATTCAATAAAGGTAGAAGTTAAAAATATAAATGCTTATCTGTCAGTAGGTAGTAACATACTCGTTGAAAAAAGGAAAAAATCACTTTCAAGTTTACCAAAAATGACAGATGGTAGCGGGGCATTAGATGGTGGGAATTTAATACTCAGTGATAATGAAAAAAATACCTTATGTGAAAAATATCCAGATGCTGAGATATTTATTAAAAAATATACAGGTTCAAGGGAGTTTATAAATAGTATTCCAAGGTGGTGTCTTTGGATAAATGATAGTGATATAAGTACCGCACTAAAAATTGTAGATATTAAAGATAGAGTAGATCAAGTACGGCATTGTCGTGAGTCAGGCGGAACACGAGGGAAGAACTGTATAAACACACCACACCGCTTTGCATGGATAAATAAGCCTAAAAAAAGCCAAATAATTGTTCCGACAGTTTCATCAGAAAGGCGTACTTATATACCATCTGGTTATTTGGATGTTGATACAATAGTCAGTAATTCTGCAAATGTGATTCATGATCCTGAGCCATTTGTATTCTCAATAATCTCATCCCGCATCCACATGACATGGGTACGAGCCGTAGCAGGTCGCCTTAAAACCGATTACCGTTATTCATCCGCCCTGTGCTACAACACCTTCCCCTTCCCAGAAATAATAGAAGCCCAAAAAGCCACCCTGGAAGACCATGTTTTCAATGTGCTGGATGAACGCGAAAAGCACCCCGAAAAAACCATGGCAGAACTTTATGACCCCGATAAAATGCCCGAAGGTTTAAGGCAAGCGCACCATGAAATGGATGTAGCCGTAGAACAATGCTACCGCAAACAAGCCTTTAAAAGCGATGAAGAACGGCTGGAGTATTTATTCAAGTTATACGAAGAAATGATTGAATAATGCCACAGAGTATTCATATTTTGTCCCACCTCGGCGTTGTTTTCGTACTCGAATGGTCACGTATAACTTATACGCTCACATTCTGCGTGCGAAAGCGCCTTGATGTGAAACAAAATCTAAACACTCTGAGGCATTATTGAGAAAGAGAAGAAAACAAAATAGTTAAAGCACACCCCCCGCCTTTTTGGTTGTTTTGTGTGTACAAAAGCATCAAAAACAGGGGGGGTACTTTAAAATGCTTTAAACTAATGTTTATTGATATGAGAGTAGAGTTTTAGATGACGATTGACCGCCCTGATGATTACCAAATTAGCCTAGTACATGAATTGAGAGGATTGCCTCATGAAACGGAGTGGGTGGAATTCAAACAAAATAGAGCGAATGAAGAAGAGATAGGCGAATATATTTCTGCATTGGCAAATTCTGCCTCTATTTTGGGTAAGGTGAATGCTTATATGATCTGGGGTGTTGATGATAAAGAACATGATATTGTGGGTACTACCTTCCAGCCAAATACTTTTAAAGTGGGTAATGAAGACCTTGAAAACTGGTTATTACGTTTATTAGAGCCAAAGATTAATTTTCGGTTTTATGAACTAACCATTGATGATAAAGCGGTTGTTCTATTAGAAATCTGTGCGGCATTCCGCCATCCTGTGCAATTTAAGGGTGTTGAATTTGTTCGTATTGGCAGTTATAAGAAAAAGCTTAAAGATCATGCTGAGAAAGCACGTGAGCTATGGCGTGCGCTTGATAATACGCCCTTTGAAAGAGAAATTGCGGCTGAGAATATCCCTGTAGACCAAGTGATCACTTTGCTTGATTATCCTGTTTACTTTGAGCTTTTGAAGCTTCCATTGCCTGAAGGTAGGGATGGTATCTTATCAGCTTTAGAAGCAGATGAAATGATTGATAAGAATGATGCTGGGCTATGGGATATTACAAATTTAGGCGCAATTTTGTTTGCTAAAAACCTCGCTGATTTTAAAAGTTTAAGGCATAAGGCTATGCGGGTGATACTTTATGAGGGGGGAAATAAAGTTAAAACAATTCGTGAGCAAGAAGGTACGAAAGGCTATGCCGCTGGCTTTGAAGGTTTGATTGATTTTATTACTAATTTACTACCCAGTAATGAAGTTATTGGTAAGGCATTGCGTGAAGAAGTGCCTATGTTTCCTGAATTAGCGATTCGTGAGCTTGTGGCTAATGCTGTTATTCATCAAGATTTTCATGCCACTGGCACAGCCCCATTAGTTGAAATATTTGATAATCGTATGGAAATTACAAATCCTGGCAAGCCTTTGGTCAAAACCAGTCGTTTTTTAGATAGCCCGCCTAAATCTCGCAATGAGGCTTTGGCTTCTTTTATGCGCCGTATTGGTGTGTGTGAGCAACGTGGTAGCGGTGTGGATAAGGTGGTTTTTCAGACAGAGTATTATCAATTACCCGCCCCTATATTTGAAACAACCGATGAGCATACCCGCTCGGTGCTTTTTTCGCATCGTGAGTTTAAAGATATGGATAAGGCTGATCGTATCAGGGCGTGTTATTTA
>JALVRY010000290.1 GCA_027024625.1 Thiotrichaceae bacterium | reverse complement strand
CCAATCATTGCCTCTTTCGCAATTACGGGTGTTTTATTCGCAGAAGAACAAACTTCTGATAAAACCAATAATGAAAGCACGCTATGCGAAACAGGGAAAAATCAATCCCCCATTAATATTGACTCAAAAACATCGCTTGATGCTTTTGAACCAGGCATAAAATTTAACTACGGATTAATCATTCCACAGAAAATCACCCATGAAGGCGGCTATATCAGAGTTGATGTAGGAGCCGGTACGAATATCAAATTAAATAATGATGAGTTTGAGCTAAAACACTTAGATATTCATGTTCCCAGTGAACACACTATTAATGGCAAGTCATTTCCTCTGGAAATTCAATTTGCCCATGAAAATAAACAAAAAGAACTCGCCTATGTATCCGTCTTATTTACACAAGGTTCAGCAGATAGAACATTAGACAAACTACTAAAACAAATGCCAAAAAATGTCGGAGAATCTAATACATTAGCCCCCAACACACTAAGAAAGCTAGAAATGAAAAAATTGCTAGCAAATTACTACCAATATAACGGTTCAATGACAAAATCTCCCTGCTCCGAAGGCGTACGTTGGTTTATTATGAAGCCATTGATGACATTATCTGAACAACAAAAGGCACAATTCCAGAACGTGATAGAACAAGGCAAAAATCGCCCTGTTCAAGCGCTTAACGCGAGAATCACTTACAAATAACCGAGACAACCATGAAATTATTACCACAACTTTTACTCGCCGGCATCGTTTTATCCAGTGTCAGTGTGATTCATGCCGAACAAACCAGCACCACAGCAAGCCAAGAACAACAAACTTATGGGTATTTAGGCTTGGGAGTCGATAAAGTTTCTGATCAGCTAAGATCACAACTTCCCGATGAAGTTGCCGCCACACAAGGTTTACTTGTCACGCGCTTTGCCGATAATTCCCCCGCATCAGATGATGGCATCAATGTGTACGACGTATTGATTGCTTACGATGATCAACCTATAGAAGACCCAGAAAAATTTATCGAAAAAGTGAGAAAAGACACGCCTAAACGAGTAGTAAAATTTAAACTGGTTAGGCAAGGAAAAATCATAACAGTTCCCGTCACGATGGGAGAACAAAAAGTAGCCCCTATTGCAAAAGCTCAAGCAACAACACAGGCAGTGACTGCTGCACCTCAAGTGCCACAAACGGCTATGACGACACCCCCAACACCATACGGCGTAGCACCAATGCCAATGCCGAACACAAACTCAGCAATGGGCAATACGCCACCACCTGCAAATTTTGGGGGATTAGCCATTCGCAAGGTAGCAGAAGGGATTTATGAAGCATCAATTAGTTTTGTAGGGGCAGATGGTAAACCACAACGCAGAGCCTATCGCGGTTCCCATATACAAATATTACAACAAGTGCGTGCGGCAACAGATTTATCACCACAAGCCAAGCAGCAACTTCTGTTTGCTTTACGCCCACCCAAGAATAAAACCTCTGGCTGGGGAAGCATGCCTTTCGGTAATAGAAGTAACAATATGTTTAACCCCAACCATTTTTTCAAAGGCTGGGGCTTCTAAATCTCAACCTGAACCCGTGATTTTTCCATCATGGAAAGTCACGGAATTAAGTAGGAGTGTATAACTAACCCACACACCAAGCCGTCGGACGACGCATTCCCGCAAGCTGACAGCCTTGCTGCATATAGCCATGTGGAAACATCTTAAACAATTCTCTCTTTGCTCCTTTCTTGTCCAAACCTTTTTGCTCAGCAAGATATTTTGTTGCTTCACGGACATCAGGCGTTGTTTGATGCTCAGCATGATGCTCTCGGATAAAATAGAGCATAGGCAGCAGATCATCATTAAACTCAAAACCTTTCCATTCAGAGGCTAACAACTTCGCAATATCCTCATTCCATTCCTCAGGATTTCGCAAATAGCCATCAGGGCAACGCTCAAGCGGGATGTCTACGGGGCTTCTCATTCCTGTTTCTTTCATTGTTTTATCTCCTTTTTTAACACAGAGAACATAGAGGAAGGCATAGAGGACGCAGAGCTTAATTTTAAAACACCGTGTTATCCGTCTGTCCCTTCATACCCTCTGTGCTAAAAACTTGTATTAAATTCAACCAGTAAACACACGCTTAAATTGAGCAATAGCTTCTTTAGGCGTGGTGTCTTTAATTGTTTGTATTAACTCCTGCACATCAAATTTATGGTGCTTTTCATAAGCAACACCTAGCTGTGGCATATCAGCTAATCCCACTTCACGGGCATGTTCTACAAAACCTTTATTTTTCCAGAAGAAAGCTCCTGGCATTGTTGTCGGGATAACCAAAACATAGAACAGCGAACGACCAATAATCGCAGCACTCAATACCATGAGAGCAAGAAGAATAAAGCCAGTTGCAGCATTACTTGACGATACCGCCATGCTAATCGCCAAAACTATACTGGCAACTAACAGACCATTACGTAGCCAATAGGGATAGCCATAAGTGGTAGACTGTTCATAAAAAGAGGCTGCACCTTCACTCGTCGAAGGTTTCAAGTCACGAGCATGAGCGAGTAAACCAATGCCTTCAATGATCAAACCAACAGCAATAACACTCGCTAAAACCGTAGCCAATTCACCTGTCATTACCCCAAAGCTAAGAGCCAATAATGCAATTAGAGTATTACCCAAGCTAAGAGCAGTGCCCACAAATGAAGCGGCTGTATGCCAGTGATTCCAATAGGGACGTGCAGGAATACGATACAGCTTATACATGTAGTAACCGCCTAATCCCATACCAGCCAATGCTAAGAAAGCAAAAAGAAATTGTAGGGTGTTGGCAAAAGCATTATCAAATAAAGCAAAAAAACTATAGCCGACTAAGCCTGTAAAGAATGCAGTCACCCCTGCAATTTCACGGCTAACAGGCGACATTTTTAGATTATAAAATCCCCGATAAAAACGATGCGGTTTACCTAAGTGCATATTGAGCTTAAATAAACCAATGCTGGTTAAGATCACCATGATCGCAAGCAAAGGCAAAAAGGCAGAAGTTTGTTTGAAGTCGGCAACTGATGAAAAATCAACCCAAGCAGCCCCGATAGTCAGCATCAAAAATGCTCCCATCACCGCTTGAATACTCAAGGTGAAAGCAACATGAGCACTTTCATGCGAGCCGAGTAATTTCATTAAATTCCACTCACGTTTAAAGCCGTGTTTCGGGTCTAATTCTGGTTTGAATTTACCTGTAGCATCATCTTTATGATACTTCACCGCCGTGCTATCTACCCGTACCATATCGCGTTGCGTTGACCTTGTTTGCTGAAAACGAATATTAGGATGGGTAATATCAGTACGAGGGAATCCGGGAATATCTGTTTTCGTCTGTGTGCGATTTTCAGGTTTATTCTCAATCACACCAAAGTCCAAAGCATTACCTAAGCAAGCCGATGTGCAAGCTGGCTTTAGACCAACTTCTAAGCGATCCACACACATATTACATTTACTGACTACACCCTCCACAGGATCTAATTGTGGCGCATTGTAAGGGCAAACCCATGTGCAATAACCACAGCCAAAGCAAATATCTGAGTCTTGTAATACTGCACCGTACTCTGCAAACTTGGTATAAGCACGGGTGGGACAGCCTTTTAAGCAGACGGGATTATCACAGTGGTTACATGCCATTGAGATATTTAAGCGTTGATAGTTAGGGTAAGTACCCCCTTCTACAAAGCCAACCGAACGGAAGGCAAGGTGAGCTGGGTTATCATTCTTCTCGCTACAAGCAGCTTCGCAGGCATGACAGCCGATACAGTTATCCGCATTAAAATAGAAACCGTGTTGCTTATAGCGGTCTGGATTTTTTGCGGGCTGCTCTTCATTGTTGATAATAAACTCATCTTTTCTTAGTTCATTATCTTCAGGCACCGTTTCAATTGGCTTACCGTATTGATTAACTGCCTTGCTCGGCTCTTTGCGTAGCACAGCATATTTTGGTTCATTTTCACGTACTTGAATCATTGTTTTTTCCTTAATCAACCGCAAATAAACGCGGGCAGCGGTTAATTATTATCAAAATTTTCTCATTTCCATGCTTAGCTTTGCAGCCGCTTCTTGGTCTTCTATTCGCTCAATTCTCACAGCATTCTGCTTATAAGCAGGTTGACGCGAATGCGGATCAAGCAAGCCCAGCGTTAGACGGTTGGCACAGTCGTGGAAGTGGAACGGTAGAAATACCATATTCTTAGCAACTCGCTGCGTTGGTGTCGCCATTACGACCGCATCGGCTCGACGCGAAACCAATCGCACATAATCACCACGTTGAATGCCTAACTCTGCTGCTGCATCAGGACTAATCTCGATAAAAGGAATTGGGCTATATTTATTATTATTGCCAATTTTTCCTGTTTTCGTGCGACCGTGCCAATGCTCGATCAATCGTCCTGTGTTTAGCCAAAATGGAAATTTCTCATCAGGCACTTCATTATTATCAATAAAAGGCAGTGGGATTAATTTAGCTTTACCATCGGGATAACGGAAAGTCGCTGTCTCTGTATACAAA
>JALVRY010000289.1 GCA_027024625.1 Thiotrichaceae bacterium | reverse complement strand
ACTCAATAAAAAGTTGAATGATTTCAGGACGATTAACATCAAGGTGTAGGTCGGAGATAAACCAAGTTTTCATAACTAAAAAGCGGGGCAAACAATCGCCCCGCCATATGATTTACTCAACTACAGTCGCTTTATTAATAATAACTGGCTCTAGAGGCACATCACCGTGATGACCATGATTGCCTGTTTTTACTTTTTCGATTTCATGAACAATATCCATACCATCCGTTACTTTACCGAAAACAGCATAACCCCAACCTTGTGGATTCTTACCCGTATGATCAAGGAAACTGTTGTCCTTAACATTAATAAAAAATTGCGATGTTGCTGAATGTGGATCATTGGTACGAGCCATTGCCAAGGTACCAACTTCATTTTTAAGGCCATTATCTGCTTCATTTTCAATAGGAGCATTATTTGGCTTTTCAGACATATCTGGATTCATTCCACCACCTTGGATCATGAAATTGGGGATTACGCGGTGAAAGATAGTACCGTCATAAAAGCCAGAGTTTACATAAGCCAAGAAATTCTCAACCGTTTTGGGTGCTTTATCCGCATAGAGTTCAACGGTGAAATCACCTTTTGAGGTTTCAAATTTAACTTCTGGGTTCGACATCTTACAAGCTCCTAATAGTAATAAAGATGATAAAAAAAGAATAAGTGTATGTAATTTCATTTCGCAGCCCTTTACATTGCATGAAGTTTCTACTTAGCTAAACCAAATAAAAACACCTGCATTATTATGAGACTTTTACACGAAAGGTCTCGTTATTTGAGAAAATATGGGGCGGGATAATACCTTATTCAAGGGATAACACAAAGTGAAGCACTGATTCAGAACGGAATGAAAGGAAAACCATAAAAAGTTCTCTACAAACTCCCCCAAATGGCAGAATAATCTTCCTCATCCAATTCTTCTTCTGTCTTTTCTGTATTCACAATCGTATAAGAAAAAATACTAAAGCTACCTGTACATTCATCCCCTTGTGTCAAACTAATGGTTTCTTCCTTTGACGCAATCTCAATTACAAGTTTGTCATCCTTTTTAAAGATTTGTGCAGGGAATACTAGCTCAGGCTCAGGTCGAATACCTTCTATCATCGGCAACATTAAACCATCAATAGGCAATGGTTGCGAGAGCGTACGGTTAAGCACCTGCTTGGCAGTAATTGGGTTAATACGCGGTGCTAAAAACTCAACGCCTGCACATAATCCCTGCTCTTTTACATATTCTAGCCAGCGAATTGTACCCACTTGCCATTTGGCACTAGGCTTATTGACGGGTGAGATACCAACAATCTCACCAACTCTTGCACCTGAAGGGGAGTTTTCTCTTAAACACAAGCCGTAACCACCTACACTGCTATTCTCAACATGCCATATTTGCATAGGCAATGATGATGTTTCTAACACCTTTTCTTCTTTCGGTTTTTGCCCACCATCTGGGCTTACATCATAATTTAATGCGGCAAAAATATAGTCATCCGTATCAATATCATTCTCGACTTCGAGCTTATGATCATCATTTACCACCGTAACAACATTCGCTAAACCCGTTACCACACGCACATCTTCATCTTTTTTATAACGGTTGAAACTACGATTACGCACCCGCGTTAAATGAAACACCAAGCGTTTCGCCAAGCTTGTACCTAGCCCCGTAAAGAAAATATATTCTTTAGCCGCACGTTCATGCTCTTCTGTCGTAATGTAACGGTCTAATTTTGTAATCAGCAGAGATAAGTCAAGCACGCGAATGGTAGGTGAATTTAATATGTCACTAACAGGGAGTAATGCTGCATGTGTATCGCTATTTAGATGCACAACATAACTCATATCTGTTTTGATCTTATCCGCATTGGGATGTATTTTTACTAGCGGCAAAGCCGTATGGAAAAACTTATCCAGTTTTTCAATTTCCCCCTGCCTTAAACTATAGGGGTTCGATAAAGCCAATAAGTTAACATATTTATAAATATCGCTAATCGTCGCAAAGTGATTTTTGTCTTTAATAACGATAATATCTTCCAATTTATTTTCACAGGCTAATAAGTACAAATGATGCATATCATGCCATAAGGTATCGCGTGTTTTTGCGTACACCATAAACGACTGCAATAACACCTGCGACATATAGTCCATTGCACTATACAGCGATTTAAGAAGATGCTTTTTTGTAATTGATGAGGTTGTCAGCATATCCAATGCTGCAATTTGATAAATACCTGCTAACTCCAAGAGCAAGGATTGTTTTAACTCAAAAATGCGCTGACTTTTTCTCGGCAACGGAAACGCTTGATAAACCAAGTGACGCTGTAAGTGACCAAGAATCAATGCAGCAACAGGACGTAACGTATTACCAATTTCGATACGTGTAACAGGGGATACTCGGCTTTGGTTAAAGTCAACCAAACCAATATATAATCGACGTGTTGTTTCTCCAATATTGGCAATTGGCAAATCACTAACCCAAGCACGCGCTTTACCAACCGAACGTGGAATATATTCTTTTGCTTTATTCTTTGTGGACATTTTCGATGTGTTTATCATTATTATAATAGGTGTCGATGGTAATAATTCACACGATAAAATCCAACTTTATTCGACAGGCTGTTTCGATGCCTCTCCGCTGATTTCACGAACCAGTTTTGGCACCATATAACCCGGCAAATAATCACGCAATCCTTCCATCAACTTTGTAGCCTCCTTGCTACTCACATTAAAATGAGACGCACCCTCAACCCGATCTAAAAGATGCAGATAGTACGGCAACACTTCATTTTTTATTAAACACTCACTCAATGTAGACAATGCTTTCATCGAATCATTCACACCTCTTAGGAGAACACTCTGATTTAAAAGTAGCGTATTTACTGACTTTAGGTATGACAAAACTTTCGCCACATCAACGCCTAGTTCCTGTGCATGGTTGACATGAACAACTACTATTTTTTGCAAATCAAGCGTTTCAAACCATGCTAAAAACTGATTATCGATACGATCAGGTAAAACAATGGGAAGTCGCGTGTGTATTCTTAAACGCTTAACATGAGAAATCGATGCTATTGACTCACAAAGAAACTGCAAGCGAGAATCTGATAATACAAGAGGATCACCACCACTTAATATGACCTCGCTTATATCATCATTTTTAGCAATATAGCCTAAGGCATCACTCCATTCTGACTTTGCAGGATTCGCCTTGCTATAAGGAAAGTGACGGCGAAAACAATAGCGACAATGAATCGCACAAGCTCCCGTTGTAAGCAACAAAACACGCCCATGATATTTATGCAATACACCCTCAGCGACCATTGCTTGCTTATCCCCAACAGGGTCTAAACCAAAGCCTTCTACAATCTGCATCTCATCATCAATTGGTAGCACTTGACGAAGTAAAGGATCATCCCATTGCCCTTTCTTTATTTTATCGACATAAGCTTGTGGCACAACAAGCGAAAACTGCTGCTCTGCTTGTTTAGAAAAATGTGCTTGATTTACGGGCAAATCTAAAGCCGCTAGTAACGATTCTGGGCTACGATAAGCATTTGCCAATTGCTTCTGCCAATGTGATTCTGAAACTGTTTGGATTAATGGCTGATTTTTAATAGAGTTTTCGGTTATCATGGGCGACTTTATTAAATTGAGAAAAATGGAGCATCAATGGCCACGTATAACACTAACGAATTTAAGTGCGGCTTAAAACTCATCATTGATGGCGACCCTTACACCATTGTCGAAAATGATTTTGTAAAACCCGGTAAAGGGCAAGCATTTAACCGAACTAAGATCAAAAATCTTAAAACAGGTCGAGTCATTGACAAAACATGGAAGTCGGGAGAAAGCGTTGAAGCCGCAGATGTTACTGAAGTTGATATGGAATATCTATATACCGACGGTGAGTTCTGGTATTTCATGGATCCCGTTAGTTATGAACAACTCCCAGCGAGTAAAACTGCGGTTGGTGACACCATCAATTGGTTAAAGGATCAAGAAACCTACCAAATCACACTTTGGAACGGTGCTCCATTAACCGTTACTCCACCTAACTTTGTTGAATTGAAGATTACCCAATGCGACCCCGGAGTCCGAGGTGATACCGCACAAGGAGCAACAAAACCCGCAACAGTAGAAACAGGAGCGACCATCAAAGTACCTCTCTTTATTGAAGAGGATGATGTACTAAAGATCGACACCCGCACAGGCGACTATGTATCACGCGTGAAAGTTTAATGAGACATATAGACATTCACTTATTAAATTTTCGCACACTGAGCGGAGTCAAAGGGAACAATTATCCCATGTACATCTGTTAGTCACTGATGTTACGCACTACAACTATCATCGCGATTTCGTAGCCTTGAACTTTTGGTGATTTTATTGAAAAAAGTAGTCAGGCTACGAGTTCATTTCTTTTGTGCGACCAAAAGAAACGAACAAAGAAAAGGTCGCCCAAACTTATCGCTATTCCCAAAAAATGCACTAATTTATCGGATCGTGTGAACTCACTGCACTCCGCAAGCTCCGTTTCGTTCAAACA
>JALVRY010000288.1 GCA_027024625.1 Thiotrichaceae bacterium | reverse complement strand
TTGGTGCGGTCAACAAGTTGCACTCCTAGCAATTTTTCTAATTCTTTAATTGCTGTACTAAAAGCAGATTGTGAAACAAAGCTTGCATTTGCGGCTTTTCCAAAGTGTCCGTATTGCTCCAATGCAATGAAGTATCGTAATTGTTTAACAGTAGGTAGGTTGACCATTGATAGTTCTCTCTAGCTTGTATATCTATTTTATAGAACATAATAATAGATATATTCTAATTTATCTAAAATAAAGAGGAGTCTATACTGCCCTCATCAATTTAAAACAAGAGGTAAAGTTAGAATGCTAGAAAATAAAACTGGACAAGAAATTCCATTCACCGTGTTTCACACAAGACAAGGGAGTGAGTGGGTCGATGTATCGACAGATGAATTATTTAAGGGAAAAACAGTAGCTGTTTTTTCATTGCCGGGAGCATTTACTCCAACATGCTCATCGTCACACGTGCCTCGTTATAACCAACTTGCTGATACCTTTAAGGCCAATGGTGTAGATGAAATTCTTTGTGTTTCGGTTAATGATGCTTTTGTGATGAATGAATGGAAGCTTGATCAAAAGGCGGACAATATTACCTTTGTGCCTGATGGCAATGGTGAATTTACAGAGGGCATGGGAATGCTCGTAGATAAGAGTGATTTAGGTTTTGGAAAACGCTCATGGCGTTATTCTATGATCGTTAAAGATGGCATAATCGACAAAATGTTTATTGAGCCAGAAGAACCAGGTGATCCTTATGGAGTATCAGATGCGGATACTATGCTAAATGCTATTGCTCCAGAAGCAGATATTCCTGCGAGTGTTACTATTATGACCCGTCCGGGTTGTCCTTATTGTGATAAAGCAAAGAAAATGCTGAAAGAAGCGGGCTATGTATATGAGGAGCTAACGCTAAATAAGGAATATACGGATCGTAGCTTACGAGCGATTGCAGGTACTGATTCTGTTCCACAAATCTTTATTAATGGCGATGCTATTGGTGGTTCAAGCGATTTAAAAGAATGGCTAGAATCGTAATTTCAAGCGAAATCTATTCTTTTTAAACAAAAAAGTCCTGCTTAGTAGGGCTTTTTTTGTTTAAAATTTCTACCGCTAGTCGATTAATTATTATCCTGATTTGTCTTTTTGCTATTGTTTGTTACACAGTTTGATGAGCGAAAAGATAAGATCATAAGTAGGAGTGCATAATTAATAGCAATATTCGTATTGCTGTTGATGCTTAGGCTATAATTAGATGTTTTATAACATTTAATTATTTATGTTACACATTGGACATTACAAATTAAAAAATAACTTACTTCTTGCTCCAATGGCAGGCATTACCGATTTTCCTTTTCGTAAATTATGTCGTTTTTATGGCGCGGCTTTGACAACATCAGAAATGGTAACGTCAGATACTCGCTTATGGAATAGCAATAAATCTCGTAGTCGTTTAGTTCATCATGGTGAAGATGAATTCATCAATAGTGTGCAAATTGCAGGCTATGATCCTGAAATGATGGCGAATGCGGCTCAAGAAAGCATCAAACTGGGTGCTCAAGTAATAGATATTAATATGGGTTGTCCCGCAAAAAAGGTCTGTAATAAAGCCTCAGGTTCAGCCTTACTGCGTGATGAAACGCTGGTGGAAGAGATTTTATCAGCGGTAGTGTCAACCGTGAATGTACCTGTGACGTTAAAGTTCAGGACGGGATGGTCGCCACAGTTACGCAACGCTATTGCTATTGCACAGATTGCAGAAAATGTTGGGATAACTTTCATCGCTTTACACGGTAGGACGAAGCAGGATGCTTACAAGGGATTTGCCGAATATGAGACCATTCGGCATGTGAAATCATCCGTTCGGATTCCTGTGGTTGCTAATGGAGATGTCCAGTCTGAAAATGACATTGCTTTTTTATTGAACTATACCAAGGCTGATGGAGTCATGCTGGGTAGAGTGAGTTGGGGACAACCTTGGATATTTAAGCAACTAAGCCATTATCTGCAAACAGGAGAACGATTAAGTGCCCCTGTACTTGAAGAGCGCTTAGGTATCGTGCTGGATCACGTTAAGGATATCCACAGTTTTTATGGAAATAAGACTGGAGTTCGAATTGCTCGTAAGCACATAGGATGGTATCTGGACAGAATTACGCCAGAGACTCGCTTTAAAAAAAGGATTTTTGCAATCACGGCCCCTGAAAAACAATTGCGTGAAATTGAGAAGGTTTTCTCTGAAATTACGCACAATAACATTAATAATAGTAATAAGGTTGCATAAATAATGAAAACGAATACACCACATGCTCAAAACTTACAAGCATCACTTTCTGAAACGGTTGATCGTGTACTAAGAGATTATCTCGATGTTTTAGGTGACCATGAGGCATCTAACGTCTACCGTCTCGTTATTGACGAAGTTGAGCGTCCATTAATGGAAGTCATGATGGAATATACCAAAGGAAATCAGTCGAAAGCGGCAAAATACTTAGGTATCAACCGAGCGACATTGCGTACAAAATTAAAGCGTTACGATCTACTGTAATGTTATACAAGCTCCTATGAGGCTGTATGAGAATGGAGTAAGCTACTGCAAATCCACCTGATTGCACCTATTTTCCGTTCAAATTCGTCAAAGGGAACAACCATTCTCCTTACTTGGACGAAAAATAGGCATAATCAGGTGAATTTTCGCTACGCTTAGCATTCTCAGACAACCTCCTAGCAACAAGCGTAAAAATTTGAGGACTTGTTGCTAGAAGCTTCAAAACATTAGCTTAATAATTTTTATTAGGCTTCTGTTAAGTTTCTCAGTAGTTTCTTTTCAGTAAAGTTATTTTCATTACTTGTCCTCCTAATTTATTTATTACTACTTGCGGCAAGTAGTCATTTTCCTGTCAAAGCAGTAAACTTCTCCCTTTGAAGAATCTCTCTGTACTTTCCGATGCCCAATTCATTAAAACCTGTTTACCCCGCCAAAGATAATAATATTCACTGGGGAAATTTACACGGCTGTTCACAAGACTTGCTAATTGCAAAAGCGGCAATGGAGTTTAAAGGAGTTATATTGTTTATAACGCCTGATATGAATACCGCTTACCAAGCTCAAAGCAATATTGAGTTTTTTAGCGATGGCAAAGCCAATGTGAAAATCTTCCCAGATTGGGAAACGCTCCCCTATGATATGTTCTCACCACTTGAAGATATTATTTCAGAGCGTCTAAAACTGTTATATCAATTGCCGCGTTTACAGCAAGCGGTGCTAATTATTCCTGCAACCACGTTAATGCAGCGAATCGCCCCTGCTGAGTTTGTTGAAGCGAATTCATTGGTGTTAAAAACAGGTGATTGCCTCGATATAGAATTACTGAGAGAACAACTTCAGCTATCTGGCTACCGTAATGTTAGCCAAGTTATTGAGCATGGTGAATATGCCACCCGAGGTTCTTTGGTTGATTTATTTCCGATGGGGAGTGATACGCCCTATCGTATTGACTTCTTTGACGATGAAATCGACACGATTCGCAGCTTTTCTACGGAAGATCAACGAACGATAGAAAAATTAGACAGTATTGAGTTACTACCTGCTCATGAGTTTTCTTTGGATGAAAAAAGCATTCGTCTTTTTCGTCAAAACTATCGTCGTTCTATATCAGGCGAACCAACGAAAAGTTTGGTCTATCAAGGTGTCACCAACGGTAATCCTTTGGCGGGTATTGAATACTATTTACCATTATTTTTTGAGAAAACAGCGGTGCTACTGGATTACTTGCCAGACAAAAGTATGCTCTTTATCTCAGAAGAAACAGATCGAGCAGTTGACCAGCATTGGGCAAATATTGCCGATCGTTATGAGCAACGTCGCCATGATGTTGAACGCCCCATTCTTTCTCCAGAAGTCTTATGGCTATCACCTAATGAATTAAATCAAAAGCTAGCTGCTTTTCGCAAAGTCTATTTGCATCGTGATGAACATGATGGTATCGCTCAAAACTACAAGACTACAGCCCTACCACCATTGTTAATACAGCCGAGATCAGAGCATCCCTTGCTATTAGTTCAGCAGTTTCTTGCCGCTCATGATAGCAAAGTTCTCTTCACCGCAAGTTCTGCGGGCAAGCGTGAAAATTTACTGGGGATACTTAAAGACAATTCCATTTCTTGTCACACAATGGAAACTTGGCAAGATTTTAATAAAAATGGGCAAAAACGAGTGGTAACCGTTGCCCCTCTGCATGATGGTTTATGGCTAGAGGATGACAAGCTTATCGTCATTCCAGAGACATTAATTCTCGGAGTTCAAGTTGAACAGCAGCGTCGTCGCAAAAAAACACGAGATGCCGATGCCATTATCCGCAACTTAACGGATCTTAGTGAAGGCTCTCCCGTGGTGCATGAGGAGCATGGCGTTGGGCGATATTTAGGTATGCAAACCATTACTACAGATGGCATGGAAGCAGAATACCTAATGCTGGAGTATGCCAAAGGTGACAAACTCTATGTGCCTGTTGCATCGTTGCATCTTATTAGTCGATATACCGGTGTAACGGATGCAGCTCCATTGCAT
>JALVRY010000287.1:468-4557 GCA_027024625.1 Thiotrichaceae bacterium | reverse complement strand
ATTGGCGGCCTTTGGGTTGGTACTTTTCATAGTATTGCCCACCGATTACTACGCCGTCACTGGCAAGAAGCCAAATTACCGCAGATGTTCCAAATTTTGGATTCTGACGATCAGTTTCGGATTGTGAAACGCGTCATGCTTGCCTTGAATCTGGATAAAAATAAATGGCCTCCCAAACAAGCTCAGTGGTATATCAATCATCAAAAAGATGAGGGTATTCGTCCACAAAGTATTGATGACAAAGGCGATCCTCATGAAAGACAGATGATTCGCATCTACACGGCTTATGAAGAAGCATGCAATCGTGCCGGTGTTATCGATTTTGCAGAAATGCTTTTACGTTCATTAGAATTATTACGCGATAACGAAGACCTAATGAAACATTATCGTAATCGCTTCCGTCATATTTTGGTCGATGAGTTTCAAGATACCAATACATTACAATACGCTTGGCTACGCTTATTGGCAGGAGATCAAAATAAAGTCTTTGCCGTAGGCGATGATGATCAGTCAATCTATGGCTGGCGTGGTGCAAAGATTGAGAATATCCAAAATTTCACCAATCATTTTGCAGATGCCCAGACCATCCGCTTGGAGCAAAATTATCGTTCAACAGGCAATATCCTCAATGCTGCCAATGCCCTTATCCAACACAATGAGAATCGTTTAGGTAAAAATCTCTGGACAGAAGATAACGATGGTAAGCTAATCGACTTATACACAGCCTATAACGAATCAGATGAAGCTCGCTATGTAATCGCTCAAATTCAGCAGTGGGTTGATCAAGGCAATAATTATTCTGACACCGCAATACTGTACCGCTCTAATGCTCAATCCCGTATTTTTGAGATGATCTTAGCTGAGCAAGCTATCCCATATCGTGTTTATGGCGGCTTACGCTTCTTCGAACGTGCAGAAATCAAGGATGCTTTGTGCTATCTGCGTTTAGCTGCAAATCGCAATGATGACCCTTCATTTGAACGTGTTATCAATTTACCCACCCGCGGAATTGGTGCAAAAACAGTAGACAATATTCGTGAATATTCACGTTCAACGGGCTTGTCGCTATGGCAATCGGCCAAAGAGATGATTAATTCTGGCTTATTTACAGCCAGAGCTGGCGGTGCAGTACATGGTTTTATGAAGCTAGTTAATGACATGGCAGAATGCATTGATAATTTACCATTGCACAAGCAAGTCGATAGCGTTATTGAAAAAGCCTTGTTGAAAGAACACTACAGAAAAAAAGAAAAAGGGGAGAAAGGCGAAGCCCGTGTTGAAAACTTAGATGAGCTAGTCACTGCCGCTAAGGGATTTCTTTACGAACCTGATGATGAGCATGAAGATATGGACTTGCTCTCTGCCTTTCTTTCTCATGCTGTTTTAGAATCAGGGGAAACACAAAGCAGTAGCCACGATGATTGCGTACAAATGATGACATTGCATTCAGCCAAAGGCTTAGAATTCCCCTTAGTTTTCTTAACTGGTGTAGAGGAAAATTTATTCCCGCATAAGATGTCGATGAACGACCCTACCCGCTTAGAAGAAGAGCGTCGTTTATGCTATGTCGGCATCACTCGCGCCCGCAAACGATTGGTTATTTCTTACGCTGAGTCACGTCGCTTACACGGCGAAATGAAATTCAATTTACCGTCTCAATTTATCCATGAAATTCCTGATGAGTATCTCAATGAAATTCGTCCATCTGTCACGACATATCGACCAACTCATCCAGTAAAGCAAGCTCCTAGAAATATTTCCCGCAATAATGAAACTGGCTTATCAATCGGGCAGCGTGTTCGCCATGTAAAATTTGGGGAAGGCGTTATTCTTGGCGTTGAAGGGGCTGGTAATCATGCCCGCGTTCAAGTCAACTTCGATTATGAAGGCAGCAAATGGTTGGTATTAAGCTACGCAAAGTTAGAGGTAATTTCATAAGGAATCTGAAATATTGAATGTGAGATTCAAGCTTCTTGAGACTTCCTATGAATATCCTGAATCCGTATCGAAGTCGTAGATTCAGAATACAGTCTAACTAAGATTAATAATCATATGGAATGCTCTAGGTAATTATTGAGTTAAACTTCCTAATGGGGAAATTTGTTTATTTTTGATAGAAAAGGGCAGATTTCAACCTTAGGTGAATACCCCTGACTTAATTTAAACACCCTATAGTCGAGCTATCCATACACGAGGTTGTCCGCAAACAGCCTCTACTAAATAAGTGGATTAAAAAATGGGAAAAATCATCATGATACTTGGCATATCATGCCTTTTAACTGCCTGCGATGACGGCAAGCGTCTACCAAGCCGAAGTCAAGGCATCGTCTGTACTGCTGATGTTAAAGCATGTTCTGACGGTAGCTATGTGTCACGCAACCCTGATAACAACTGTGAATTTGATCCTTGCTCATCTGGTGAAATTTCAGGCGAATGCAACTCCGACAACGGTTGTGCTCCTGTGATTCGCTTACCTATGCAATAATACTTTACATGGCTAAGTAAGGATGAATACTAACTTCATAGAAAAAATGGAATAGGAGACTATTCCATTGAGTAAGCCTGATTATAAAACCGATGATATAACGAGTTTATAATCCCTCGGCTCTTTATCTCAGAAAAATGCTTGATGTTGCCAATCTCTATCTATTCAAAGTATAGTCCTGCTAAATTATAGAATTGCGAAGGAATAAACCAATGAGACCTAACAACTTCTTAGGAAAACTAAGCACAGTAATAATGCTTTTATTCAGTATGTTAATACTAAATGCTTGTGGTGATAATAGCAGTGCTAACGCACAAAGCTCCTCCTCTGCTGCTACAACACCAACAGAAGTCATTAAATGGAAAATGGTAACGACATGGCCAAAGAATTTTCCTGGTTTAGGCACAGGTGCAAATAACCTTGCAAAAAAAATTAATCAACTTTCTGGTGGTCGCATGGAAGTTAGGGTCTATGGTGCAGGTGAACTCGTTCCTGCCTTAGAAACTTTTGATGCGGTATCACGCGGCACAGCTCAAATGGGACATGGGGCAGCCTATTATTGGAAAGGTAAGAATGATGTTTTCCAATTCTTTTCTACTGTGCCATTTGGCTTAACTGCTCAAGAAATGAATGGCTGGCTCTATAATGGCGGTGGTTTAGAATTATGGCAAAAAGCCTACGCCAAGTATAACCTCATCCCTATGCCAGCAGGTAATATGGGAGTACAGATGGGCGGCTGGTTCAATAAGGAGATTAACAACCTCGATGATCTTAAAGGTCTAAAAATGCGTATTCCCGGTTTAGGTGGAGAGGTATTAAAAAGAGCAGGCGGAACACCTGTCAACCTACCAGGTGGTGAGCTATTTACTGCAATGCAATCTGGCACTATTGATGCAGTTGAATGGGTTGGACCTTTTAATGATCTTACGTTTGGCTTTTATAAAGTTGCTAAATTTTATTATTACCCTGGTTGGCATGAGCCAGGTACGACTTTAGAAGCTATAATAAATAAGGAAGCATTTGAAGCATTACCCGCTGATTTACAAGTCATTGTAAAAAGTGCATGTAAACTAGCTAATCATGAAATGTTAGCCGAGTATGTATCACGCAATAACGATGCACTACAAACATTGATTAATAAGCATAAGGTACAAGTTAAACGCTTCCCCGATGATGTATTAGAAAAACTTCGCACTTTATCGGATGATGTTGTCAAAGAGCTTGCAAATAAAGATGCATTTGCATCTGAGGTTTATGAGTCGTTCTCTAGTTATCGCAAAAAAACTGAGAATTGGAGTGAATACTCTGAAAGAGCCTATCTAAATGTACGCTCGGCAGATAAGTAGTTCATCATTACTGTTATAGAGTACTTAAAGAAAGAACTAAGAAAAAGTTAGTCATTATTTAAGGAACCTGATCAAGTCCAAAACATTGGAAGTGGCACTTTAGTATCGCCTGTAAGGTATTGAAATACCTTGTGTCTCGGGCGAGGCTAAAGAAGGTTAAGAGATGAAGCTAAATTATACCTGAATCCGTGACTTCACTACGGCACAGTGAATAAGCTATTGATTCATCACGGGTTTAAAAAATACCCGCTTAACCTA
>JALVRY010000287.1:0-458 GCA_027024625.1 Thiotrichaceae bacterium | reverse complement strand
GTGAAGCTAAGATTTTTTAAAATCCCGTGCTAAACCAATATCTTATCCCCTGTTATCCGCATTGAAGTCACGGATTCAGGTTATAATCATTTTTTTATTTCAGATTAGGCACAATCAGGTAGATTTGCAGGAGCTCGCATATTCTCAGACAGATCTTATGCAAGAATTCAGATTACACAAGGGATTAATGGCTAACTCCCCATAGCTATTACTCTTTTTCACTATTTATAGAAATTAGTACGCCCTAAATTATGACAAAAGATTTTAAAAACAAACAAAATACCGATGCCCCTCTCAACGATGTTGTCAGCTGGATTCTTGCTGGTATTGCTCTAGGATTATTTATTGGCTTAATGGTTTATCTATTTTCAGGTAAAAATGAACCACCCCCATATAATCAAATAGCAGCCACATCACCATCCATTTCCCCTGCTTCTGATTTAAGCGCAAGAGATAGA
>JALVRY010000286.1 GCA_027024625.1 Thiotrichaceae bacterium | reverse complement strand
GAGCTTGGCTGCATGATTCCCTGAAAGGGGTTACAGAATTGCAACGCGGTATAAATCTGGGGGATATTGGTTGGAAAGATGAGACTGCTTATGAGTTTGATATTGTCTTTACGCCCACACTAGTAGAAGTTTTTGTTGATGGTAATAAAGAATTAAGTGTTACGGGTACTTTTAATGATGGTGCTTTTGGTTTTTATAATAATAGTCAGTCTCATGTACTTTATTCTGCCATTAGCGAAGCTACCATTCCAGACCCCATTACCACCACTATAAACCTTCCACCACTGGTAGTAGTAGCAAAACAACTTTTAAGCTTAGCGCCTGATGAAAGAACCATCACGGCAGGCGATACAACAACGTATGCCCTTACTGTTAATAATCCATTAGATACGGAGCAGACTTTCGACCTAAGCATAATTGGATTAGACAGTGCGACAACAGACCTCTCTACGAGTATTACTATTCCAGCGGAGGATAAAAAGGACGTCACGGTGACTGTTTCTGCTACAGATGACTTACTAGAAAGTTACAACTTCAGTATTGAAGCAACACTTGCAAGCGGTAATAGCAGTAGCGTCGGTGGTTCGTTAATTTTTAATTTGGCCGCTATTATTGCTATTCTTGTTGTTGCTCTTGGGACATGTGCTATTGTTTTACAATTAGCTCCCAGTCAGGTGGTTGCGGGTCAGGGCACATCTGGTCAATATCGAGTAAAACTCACTAATACAGGCAGTGAAACCACGGTATATAAATTAACGGGGCAATTCCCTAAAGGTATTTCAAGTAGCTTTGCACGTACAGAAGTTACCTTATTACCGGGTCTTTCTAATTTCCAGTTTGTTGATTTGATCTTAACGCCTGATGTTGGGACTAAACCAGGCAACCATGCTTTTGAAGTTACCGCAACCGCAAGTACCGATCAAAATGTTTTTGCTAAACAAACGGCACAACTTGCTGTTTCTAAAGTGGGTGTGCAGGTTGATTTAGAACCCAAAGGTTCAAGTTTTGTTTTACACGTTTTTAATACAGGTACTACGACAGAAACTTATGCACTTAGCCTAACGGACTCGCTGGCACTTTATGCCACGTTAGCGAAAAAAGAGGTCACGCTTACCGCTGGTAAAACAGAGACTGTCGCAATTAGCTTATTGCCTGTGCGCCTCGCTCTGCCTGGTACTTTACCATTAACTGCCATTGCCACAGCAAAATCAAACAATGCCATTAATGACCACGATAGCGAATCATTCAATATACCGCTAAAACGAGCAGTAATAGCCTCTTTTAGTCCTGCAGAACAATCGGTAAAACCGGGAGATAAAACTCGTTTTACTCTACTAGTTCGTAATACAGGTAATAAAGAAGATAGCTATAAGGCCGTAATTACAAGTAAAACGGGTACAACAGCCGACCTTATTGATCTTGATGGTTCAACGTCGACACAGAGTATCACAAAGTTCCGCTTACCCGCCTTTTCTACAGGAGTCATCTCCTTAGAAGCCGTATTAGCAGATGCGATTAAACGAGGCGAGGTTGTTGTAGATGTCATATCTTTAACAGACAACAATATAAAAGCACGTGCTAGTGCTATTTTGAATTCACTCGTCAATGAAAATGATGAAGACCAAGATGGTATATTTGATGTCAATGAGTTTGGAGGTGACCCTAATCTTGATCAAGATGGCGATAATATCCCCATCTATCTTGATGATAATGACAACGACGCAAATATAGGCGATGCAGATAAAAAAGTCTCCGCTAGCTTTGACTCAGACGGTGATGGTATTGCTAACTTCCTAGATGCCGATGATGATAATGACCGTATATTGACACGCGATGAAGGTGGTATAAAAGACACCGACTCTGATGGAATACCTGATTATCTTGAATCCAATGCCCGCGACACCGATGGCGATCATATTTCTGATTTTCGCGATGATGATGACGATGGTGATGGCTTAAGTACTTTGCAAGAAAGCAATGGTGACATCAATAAAGCAGGTGATCGTGATGGGGATCATATACCCGACTATATGGATGCAGATGATGCTGTTAGCAATGATTCTGATAATGATGGGTTGAGCGATTTAGTTGAATGCCCCACCGCACCAGCTTGTATTGATACGGATGGCGATGACATACCCGATTATATGGACAGTGATAGTGATGGTGATGAAATACCTGATGCAGAGGAAATAGGAGCAAACATCAATCAACCATTGGATAGTGATGCAGATAGCATCCCTGATTATTTAGAATCATCCCGAGCTGATATTGATGGTGATGGAATATCTAATCAGCAAGACAATGACGATGATGGTGATGGTGTACTCACAAAAATAGAGGCCACACAGGATGTCGATAAAGACGGTATTCTGGATTATTTAGATTTATCTACTGCCACTGCCAATGATTCTGATAACAATGGCATTCCAGATTATAAAGAATGCCCAGCCCCAATAGATGGATGTCCAGACAGAGATGGAGACCTAATTCCAGATTATTTAGATAGAGATGATGATGGTGATGCTAAACTGGACACAGCCGAGATTGGTAGTAATCCAATATCACCTCTGGATCGTGATGGAGATGGTATACCCGACTATCTCGAAGCTGATCATCGCGATACAGATGGGGATGGCAAACCAGACCCTGATGATGCCGATGATGATGGGGATGGTACAGCCACAAAAGATGAAACCATCATAGCTGCTCCTGGGCGCTTTTTAGATAGTGACCATGACAATATTCCTGATTACTTAGACCCTGATACGACCCAGACAAATTCAGCTGGAGACCCCAAAGGTGATGGAGATGAAGATGGCATACTAGATTCACACGAGCACCCATATCGTGGTTTAGGACCTGATACAGATGCTGATGGCATCCCAAATTATATGGATACCGATGATGATAATGATGCGCTACCAACACTTAAAGAAACGGAATATCCCGATGATGACAAGGACGGAATTCCTAATTATCTTGAAAGAAATGATATTGATACCGATGGAGATGGCTTAAAAAACTATGTTGATCCAGACGATGATAACGACGGTATTCCAACTAGTATAGAAAGAGGAAAAGATTTCTTTCATCCAGATAAGGCGCGCTTGGAGGGAAGTCCTCCAATAGTTCATACCGCTATAGAAGGAGGAGCAGGAGGTTTTCAAATCACATTACTTCTTTACTTGATACTATTGGTGCTCCTGCGCGTTTCCATTAAAAATGATAACCAGAGAAGAGGTGCGACAAATGAACTTATTTGAAAAAATTAGATTTTTTAAAATAACTAGTTTCTTAGTTATTTTTTTCATTCCCTTTCACTCTGTAAGTGCTGGAGGTGGTTTATTGTTACCTACTAATACTGATAACCTTTATGTAGGAGGTAGTGTGGGAATCAGTAACCTTAAACCAGAGACAAATAATACTGTGTGGAAAGTGGATGATGATGACGATACAAGCTTTAAAATCTATGTAGGCTATGAATTTACAAAGCGTTGGTCAGCAGAATTTTTTTATACCGATCTAGGGAATGCACATCTTGATGGTAGCTCATCCTCCGCCTTACCCAGCGGAAATATTAATTATAAATTAGCAGGGACAGGATTAGTCTATAAACTAGCTGTTAAAGGTCGTATCAATCCAATTATAAAGTTAGGCTGGGCAGATGTTAACAATAAGGCGGAGAATAATATTCGTTATCAACAAAATCATAGTAGCGTATTCTTTGTAGGGGCTGGGTTAGAATACGGGTTGACAGAGTATTGGAAGCTACGAAGTGAATATGAATATTTTGATAAAGACATACAGCTATTTAGTGTAGGATTACAGTGGAATAAATAAAAAATGCCTACTCTTAAGTGCAACTAAGATTTCCAATGTAGTCAAAGAATGGCATCTTAGATTATATTTAAAAAGCATACTCCCTTTAGGACTTCCTTAACTTCACATGTAAAATAGGGAAGTTTTAATAAATTACAAGTATGTCGTTAATGAAAGAACTAAATCCTTACACAGTACCCCTAAAATCAATCAACTTGATTGAAGCCAGTGCGGGTACGGGTAAATCGTGGACGGTTACATTTTTATATCTGCGTTTGATTTTAGAGCAGGGCTTAACAGTAGATCAAATTCTGGTCGTGACATTCACCGATGCAGCAACTAAAGAGTTGCGCGATGCGGTGCGAACGCGTTTGGTAGAGGCGCTTGAAATACTTGAACTTAGTGATGCCGAGCGTACTAAGAGAAAAATAAATACAGAATATCAACAGCTATTAGAAAAAATAGAGAATGGTGCGTTCAACTTAGAAACATCCATCATGAGATTAAAACGTGCAAAATTGAGTATTGATGAAGCAGCAATCTTCACCATTCACAGTTTCTGTCAACGCGCTTTAAGCGACAATGCCTTTGAAGCTAGTCTGCCATTTGAAAGCGAATTATTGATGGATGATCGCGAGATTATGCAGAATCTTGTGGATGACTTTTGGCGACGACGATTTGCAAAAACACCTAGGGCGCTAGTATTTAAACTAAGCCAAAAGAAGATTACGCCAGATTCATTATTAGCAGACATACGCAATGCTATAGGTAA
>JALVRY010000285.1 GCA_027024625.1 Thiotrichaceae bacterium | reverse complement strand
GAAAATAGGTTTTAAACGCTCAAAATGGAAATTTACTAATAAAAGTGGAGGGCTGTTAATTCATGCAGCATCTGTTTTGTTGCTTGCGGTATTATTTGTAATGGCGGCAAAATTTATGCTGGTATCAGTGGGTTTAGGAACAGTTTTTTATTTTGATGAGGTTGCAGGACGCACCTTTATTCTTGTATTACTTCTTGGTTTACTTGGCATGTATTTATTACGCTCAGAACCATTTGGCGTGAAGCGCTTATTCCGAAAAAGTTTAATGTTCAGGAATGCTTTATCCGTTGTGCACAAGATGTAAATTACTGAATTACGACTAGATTAGCTCATCAAATGGATAAATTGTCACTTCTTCTCCAATTTGCACATCACCAGAATCTTTAGGAATTACGATAAAGCAATTTGCTTTACTCATAGAACTTAGTACATGTGAGCCTTGTAATCCTGTGGTGCTGACGTGTAATGTGCCATTCTCGTCTTGAAAATAAATCCCACGTTGATGGTCTTTTCGCCCTGCCTTTTTCTTTAGGTGGGAGTCACATACAGCGGTCAATTGCTTGGTTTTTGTATTACTTAAACCTTTAAGCTTTTGTAAAGCTGGGCGAACAAATAAAATAAATGTTGCCATTACAGAAACAGGATTTCCAGGAAGCCCAAAGAACAGGCTATTATTGATTTTTCCAAAGGCAAGCGGCTTACCGGGCTTCATGGCAATTTTCCAAAAGCCAACTTGCCCCATCTTCTCTAATGTTGCTGTGACAAAATCTGCATCACCTACTGATACTCCACCGCTAGTGATTAGCGTATCGCCAAGTTTGCTTCCATCCTCGAAGGCTTTTTCGATTGCTTCTTGTTGGTCAGGGATTACGCCCATATCAATGATGTCAACATCCAGTTTTTGCAGCAATCCAAACAAGGTATAGCGGTTGCTATCGTAGATATTCCCCATATCAAGCGTTTCGCCAATGCTTTTAAGCTCATCGCCTGTGGAAAAGAAAACAACTCTAGGTTTGCGGGTAACTTTAATCTCACCTATGCCGAGTGAAGCTAGCAAGCCCAAATCGGCAGAATTGATTTGTTTTCCTGCTTCAAGTGCAAGAGAGCCTTTTGGCATATCTTCACCGGGGTGACGAATATTCTGCCCTAACTTATGTTGATTGCTAACGGTGATGAGATTATCAGTGCGTTTAACATGTTCTTGCATAATAACAACATCAGTGTCGTCAGGAACAACAGCACCCGTCATAATACGAATACATTCACCCGCTTGGACTACTCCCGAATAGGGGTGCCCAGCAAAAGATTCACTGACAAGGGATAAGGTGGTTTTCTCTTGCTCTGAAATATCACTGAGCTTAACGGCATAACCATCCATTGCTGAATTTCGGTGAGGTGGGACATTAAAAGGGGCGGTTATGTCTTCTGCTAGTACACGCCCTAAGCTACGTCGAATATCGATGGTCTCATATTGTTTAATACATTGCACAGAAGATAGGATATGTTCAAGTGCTTCTTCTACGGTGATAAAGTTTTTCGACATGCTGTCGCAAGTAGGAAGTGTAGTCATAGTTTAATTTGTTAAAAAATTATCTTGTATAAAATCAGCGATACTTTCGGTGTTATTGATAGAAAGCAGCGGTAATTGTCGCACAGCTTGGGGGAATTTGACTTGACTTATATTATCAGTTGCAAAGGCAATAATAGTATCGTCTTCAGGAAAAAGGAGTGGTTTTGAGAGGCTAGGGCGGTGAAGTTCTATCTTAGGAAAAGCGATATGCCGAAAGCCTTCAACTAAAATCATATCAATACCGTTTGTATCTATTTTTTTGATTAGCTCTGCTAACTGAGGTTCTGTTTTACCGTCTTTTTCAGTGATTAGTGCTGAACGATAGGCGGAGGCGATGAGCATTTGTTTTGCCCCTGCTTTGCGAAGGCGGTAACTATCTTTACCTTGTTTATCTATCTCAAAATCATGGTGTGAATGTTTGATCATGGCTACATTAATATCACGATTCAATAGAATAGGGAGTAATTGTTCTAATAATGTGGTTTTTCCTGTGCCACTATAGGCAGCAAAACCCAGTAGGGGGATGGGACTATTTATCATCAGTATCGTTTAATTCGCATTTTACCAGTGGTGCGTGACATTTCTAGCAGGGCTTTCATGATTTGTAGCTCACGTTCTAGATCCGCATATTCTTTTGAGCCTATTTTATAAGACCCTATTTTACTATTGGCTCTTTCAATGGCTTCTTGTGCCGCTTGTGCATCTAATTCATCACTACGCAATACAGTATCAGCAAGAATAGTTGCGAGGTGAGGTTGTACTTCTAGAATACCACCAGAGATGAATAACACTTCTTTCTCGCCATCAGCTGTTGTGTATTCTAACTCACCGGCTTTCAAGGTAGTAATAAGTTGAGTATGGCCAGCTAAGATGGTCAAGCATCCCATTGTTCCTGGCACGGTGACTTCGATAATTTCACCGTGGAAAATTTGATGATGTGTATCAACGACATCTAAGTGAAGCGTGTTTGCCATATTGTGAATATCTCTATTTTTTCTTACGTTTCTTTAACATCCATTCAGGGACATTTTTTTTGCCTTCAAATGGGTTGTCACCTGATTTAAATTCAATGCGGATTTGTGTACCAACCAGTTTTAAGGTTTTTCTAAAGTAGTTCATTAGGTAACGCTTGTATGATGCGGGTACGCGTTTAGTCTGATTACCGTGAATAATTAAAATAAATGGGTTACTGCCACCTTGATGCGCATAACGTAACTTGATTCGGCGACCTTTCACTAGTGGGGGTTGATGTGTGTTAACCGCTGTTTCAAGAATACGAGTTAGGCGTGATGTAGTAACTTTGAGCATAGATGAGCGATGTGCAGCGATGACGGAAGCAAATAAATTACCAACCCCTGTACCATGCAATGCGGAGATAAAATGCTGTTCTGCAAAATCAAGGAAAGGGAGCTTAATTTCTAATTGCTGTTTTATGACTTCTCTGTCGTAATTGTCTAAGCCATCCCACTTATTGATAGCTAAAACTAAAGCTCGTCCTGCATCCAGAATTAAGCCGAGTAAGTGTGCGTCTTGATCCGCAATATTTTCATGGGCATCTAGTACCATGACAACTACGTGTGAGTCTTCAATGGCTTGTAGTGTTTTGATGATACTGAACTTTTCTATGGCTTCATTAACTCGACTACGGCGACGTACTCCTGCAGTATCAATTAATGTGTATTTTTGCCCGTCTCGTTCAAATGGAATAAAAATACTGTCCCGAGTTGTTCCAGGTTCATCAAAGGCAACAACACGTTCTTCTCCTAATATTCGATTAACCAATGTGGATTTACCAACATTTGGGCGACCGACAAAGGCTAAGCGAATGCCATCTTTATCACTATTTCTTCTGCGTTCTTCTTCTACCTCTTCTCGATTTGGGTAGTCAGCAAGAATACTTTCAATCATTTTGGTTACACCACGATTTTGCGTGGCAGCAATTGAAAAAACTTCAGAGTAGCCGAGTGAGTAGAATTCTGCGGTTGCTTGCTCTGGGTCAATACGGTCTGTTTTATTGACCAGTAAAAAAACGTCTTTACCTGTTTGGCGTAATCGCATTGCGATCTGTTCGTCAGCTGCAGTTAAGCCGTCATGCCCATCGACAATAAATAAAAGCAGGTTTGCTTCTTCAACGGCAGCCCATGTTTGTGTTGCCATATATTCATCGATACCATCTTCGTCACCACTAAGGCCTCCAGTATCGACTAATAAATAATCTTTTGTACCTAATTTTCCGATACCGTACTTTCGATCTCGAGTTAAACCGGGAAAGTTCGCAACTAAGGCATCACGAGAACGGGTTAAACGGTTGAATAATGTGGATTTCCCTACATTAGGGCGGCCAACTAGGGCAAGAACAGGTCGCATAACTAAACTTTTAGGTGCTTTTACAATAAATGGGGAATGAGGATAGCAAGAATTGTTGTTTCATGCTTTATTTCCCTGAATTAACTTCATCATTGATGGATATTTCTTGTATACCCATATCTTGTTGTGAACTAAATTTAATGGGGCTTACTGATTCTGTTGTCTGTTTTATGGTAGGAACGTCTGTTTTTTGTTTGATTATTACGGGCTGATTAATCATATAATCAAGGCTGTTGTTAGATGTTAGTGTTGACGTTTTAAGGTATTGAATAAAGCTTTGCTGGATAGATTGTTCTTGCTCAGTAATAGTACTTTTATTGAGGTTGCAAACTTGAGCTATATTAATTGCTTTAAATCGAGCAATATCTAACTCTGTTATTGAAGGTTTTTTTAGTGTAATACAAGGCTTGAATGAGCCATTACTACTGCGTAAATAATCTTCTGAGCTAATGGTTGAAGTTAGTTTATCTACAATGATTTCTTGTGAATAAATTTGCGAGGGAAATTCTTTTAACTGAGAAGCGTATAGTTTTTCAACGGCTTTGACTAATGCCTGATGCTTCAGTGAAGCGTAAACTTCGTTGTCATTAGCGTATAGATGTAATTTATTAGCAATGTTTTCGTTAACATCAGCTGTGTTTTGCTGGCCTGTCGTCTCTG
>JALVRY010000284.1 GCA_027024625.1 Thiotrichaceae bacterium | reverse complement strand
CTCACTATACTCCGCAAGCTCCGTTTCCTTTAAACATGCACACGATTATTCCGATAAATTAGCCCATTTTTTGGGGCGATAAACATGGGATTTTAAAAGCATTCGCTTCGCATCGTGCTAATAAAGACAAGCTTTTAATCTGTGTTTATCTCGACAATTGCTCCTGCATTGTTCTACTACGCCACGTCCTTGTGGCTATGTGTGCATCTGTGGTTAATTTTTATTACTGTGTAATATCAATTACTCAAATTCTGCTTGTTCAGCTTCTAAAACAGCCAAGCTAATATGCTTGCCAATTTCTTCATCAAAGCCAGACCAGTCTTTATAATCGGCTAACTTAGCTACAATTTTTTCTTTCATTTCAAAGTCTTCTAGACCTTCTTCGCGTAATGTCTTTACACTTTCGTAGATTGTTGAAAGGTAGTTTTTATAACTTTCTAATATTTCTTTTCCACCTGTAGGACCATGACCGGGTACAGCTTTTTCAATATCAAGGGTTAAGGCTTTATCTATTGTTGCAATGCTTCCCCTGAAACTACCATCGCCCATGCGAGGGATGCGTTTATTGGTTACATTATCACCTGTAAATAAAAGCTTATCTTCCATCACTTCAAACATTGCATCTGTTTTGGTGTGGGCATACTCACTTAGATGGGTTTTAATTGAAATATCTCCAACTTTGATAATCTCACCATCTGTTAGGGCTTCTGCTGGAATAACGGCTTCTGTTCCTTTGGTTGCGTTTTCTGTCAGCTTTAACATTAATTCTACCCACTGTTTTGCATCACCTGCTTTAGCAGCCTCTATCATTTTAGGGTGGGCATAGATTTTTACATCGGGATTTTCTTCAAAAAAAGCCTGATTAGCTAACCAATGGTCACCATGTATATGAGTGTTAAAAACGTGGCTAATAGGTTTATCAGTAGTTTTTCTAACTTTTTCTAAAACTGCACGACCAACCTGAACGCTGGAGCCTGGGTCGATTACTGCAACACTATCTTTTGTTACGATAAAAGCAGGGTTGTTCATAAAACCCTTATTTTTAGGGTTTGGTGCTTCAAGCGGTCCATGAATAACATAAATATGCTCAGAGACTTTTTCTGCTGGATAAGATTCCAACAAAGCGCCATTTGTAGTCTTGTCGTTGTTACTTGTTGGTTCTGCAATCGTGGTTGTACTAGCAAAGCTAATAGCAACACATAAAAAGGTAAGAGTTAAGGCTAAATATCGCATTTTATTCGCTCGTATAATCATCAAATATGACAATACATCAAGCAAAGAAATAAGTGCATTGGGGAAAGTTACTACAGTGTTGTTCTTACTGAGGATTAATCATCCAAAGTCGAAGCATAAGCAAAAATATCCTGTAGTTCTTCTTGGCTAAAGCTCTTTAAAAACTCTTCCTCTGGGTCGTCAATATCGTGGGTGCGTTTTTGGTCAATAAAAAGCTTAATTTGTCGCCATAGATATTTGGTATATTGCCCTGCTAGTTGGGGAATTGCCTCATCTTGTTTGCCCATGCCATCTTTTCCGTGGCAAGATTTACATTCTTTTTGGTAGAGTTTGCGACCCTTTTCTACATCGCCTTTTGCGCGTCCAATTTGTATTGTTTTTTTCGCTTCTTGGAGTCTGGCATAAGCATCAAAATCGGGAGCAGTCTCATCAACTTTAGATAAATGTGTTTTGAGTTTGATTCTGTTTAGGAAGATGGAAATATCCATAATCTCTTTATCTGGCATTTGTCTGTCATCAACATGCTCAACCATTGGCATATTAGGGCGTTTGCGTTCGCGGAATTCGACCATTTGCTTAAAGATGTATTGTGTTGGCATTCCTGCAAGGCGTGGGTATTTGCCATCTTTCCCACCCATGCCGAATTCACCGTGGCAGCCCGCACAGATTTGGTTTATTTCATCGCCATTGTCTTCATCATAATCATGTTCTGCTTCTGTATAGGCATAAGCGGTGTTTGTTAGTATGAGGATAATGGCTATTAACGTAAGCCGAGTTAGTGTCGATAGTCGTGTCATTATTTTTTAGTTCCAATATGAATACAGGCAATGCCAAAAGATTGATTTTGATAGCTTACCTCAGTAAAGCCAATAGCTTCCATTTTTGCTTTCATTTCTTCTTGGTCGGGAAAGCGGCGGATGGATTCGATTAAATAGGTATAAGCTTCTGGTTGTCGTGCTATCCATGCTCCTAGTCTTGGAATGACGTAAAAGGAGTAGAGATCATAAAATGGTTTCAACCACCACTGTGGTTTTGAGAATTCTAGACATAACATACGTCCGTTAGGTTTCAAAACGCGAAAAATTTCTTCTAATGCTTTATTCATCTGAGTGACATTACGAATGCCAAAGGCAATAGTGAGTGTATCAACAGAGTTGTCTGCTAAGGCAAGTTGCTCACCTTTCATGGCAAGACATTCTATATTGTGTCGCTTTTTACCTGCCTGCATCATGGCTAATGAAGGGTCAATAATGAGTACCGTATTATCAGCTGTATCCATTTTTATCGCTACATCACCAGTTCCACCTGCCAAATCGACAATTATCTGCCCTGCTTGTGGCTTAGCAAGTTTAGCAAATTTATACTTCCACCAACGATGAACACCAAAGCTCATGGCATCATTCATTAGGTCGTAACGGGAGGCTACTTTATTGAAGACGCTTCGGATGCGTTTTTCACGTTCTTGTGAGTCAACCTGCTGATTTCCAAAAGTCTGATCAATATCAAGTTTTTTCATAGTTTTCCACGAAATAGGGGGAACATTTAGCTTAATTGCTACTACTCAAATCATGCTTGATATAGGTCAATTAATAGTTCCCAGTACAAGAATAGACTGCTTGAATGTGTGAAATGACACAATAATTTGCAAAAAAGATAAAAACGAATACTTGTTAGTGGCAAGTGTTTCTCAACTACTTCGTTCTCTCGGGGAGATACTATATATGAAACCAATACGAAAAATGATGGCAGCTGCGATAACTGCATCATTTCTCGGATTATCCGCAAGTGCAGCAATTGCTTCAGGGACTCTTGAAGATGTAATGAAAGCTCGCGGCTTAACTGAGAAAGACATTTTAGCAGCAGCAAAAACTTATACGCCGACTGGCGGACGTGATGAGTTCCTAGCGTTTAGTTCTGGCGGTCAATCTGGACAGGTTATCGTTTACGGTATCCCTTCCATGCGTATCTTAAAATATATCGGTGTATTTACACCTGAGCCTTGGCAGGGCTACGGTTTTGACGATGAGTCAAAAGCGGTGCTGGCTCAAGGCAAGATCATGGGTAAAGATATTGTCTACGGTGATACCCATCACCCTGCTTTTTCTGAAACGGATGGCGATTCAGATGGTAAGTATGTATTTATCAATGATAAGGCAAACCCTCGTATCGCCGTTATCGATTTGCACGACTTTGAAACCAAGCAAATAGTTGTTAACCCATTCTTTAGATCAGCTCATGGTGGTGCATTTGTTACGCCAAATACAGAGTACATCATGGAAGCATCACAGTATGCCGCACCTTATGCAGGTAATACTGATGTTGTATCACTGAATAAATTTAATGATGAGTTTCGTGGTGGTTTAACCTATTGGAAATTCAACAAGGAAAAGGGAAGAATAGAGCCTGAAAACTCATTTACCTTTGAAATGCCTCCTTACTCTCAAGATTTGTCTGACGCAGGTAAAGGGCCTTCAATGGGGTGGGGGTTCACTAACTCATTCTGTTCTGAGCGATATGTTGGTGGTATAGAGAAAGGTCGTCCTCCTTATGAGGCGGGTTGTTCTTCTAAAGATACCGACTTCATGCATGTTACCAACTGGAAGAAAGCGGCTGAGTTAGTTGCTGCAGGTAAGATTGGTAAAGATGTTAACGGTTCTAAGTTGATCACAATGGAAGAAGCCGTTGCTAACGACTTAATCTTCTTGATTCCTGAGCCAAAAAGCCCACATGGTGTTGACGTTACACCTAAAGGTAATAAAATTATCGTAAGTGGTAAATTGGATAGCCACACATGGGTTTATGATTTTGAAAAAATCATGAAAGCCATTGCTGACAAGAAGTTTGAAAATAAAGACCCTTATGGAATCCCCATTATTGCTATCAATGATGTGTTGGATAAGTCAGTAAATGTTGGACTTGGTCCACTACACACTCAGTTTGATTCAAAAGACTGTGTGGCATATACCTCTATCTATGTTGACTCAATGATCACAAAGTGGGACTACTGTGAAGGTAAAGTACTTGATCAATTGCCAATTCACTACAACGTAGGTCACTTAATGGCAATGGAAGGCGATACCGTTTCTCCACAAGGTAAATACCTAGTTGCGTTGAATAAACTAGCGATTGACCGCTTCAACCCTGTTGGTCCTCTACATCCACAAAATCACCAGTTAATTGATATTAGTGGCGATAAGATGGAGCTATTGTATGACATGCCAATTCCATTAGGCGAGCCACATTATGTGGCTGCAATCAAGGCTGATAAGCTCAAGCCTGCGGTACGCTACAAGTCAGGTACAAATTCACGTACTGATGAGAAGTCTGAGTGGAAGACGCGTGCAGGTCGTGAAAAGATCGAGCGTACTTGTGATGATGCAGGCAAGTGTA
>JALVRY010000283.1 GCA_027024625.1 Thiotrichaceae bacterium | reverse complement strand
AAAGACAAGCTTTTAATCTGTGTTTATCTCGACAATTGCTCCTGCATTGTTCTACTACGCCACGTCCTTGTGGCTATGTGTGCATCTGTGGTTGATTTTTATTAACCGCGTAACATCAGTTAATTAGTAAAAAACCATCCAGATATAAAGCAATTTCTTGAGGATCTGTACGTGTTGCGCCTGTTGCGATAATACCTTCATTAAGGCTAGTTCCTCGTAAGCCGAGCAAGTAACGAATAATAATCATTGCGTCATAGTTATCCGTTACAACACCGTCTAAATCAATATCTAATGACGGCTGTAGTGTGGCTAATTTATTTTCAATCGCTGTAATATCTTCACCAGTTGGAACAAGCCCATCTACTAATGCATTCCCGCGTAAGCCCTGAATATAACGGGCAATCAAAATACCGTCCTTTAAGCCACTAGCAGGAGCATTGGCACTGGTTAATTTAATATTGACTTGATTTGGCACAGGGCTTAACCATTGGCTGATTGCAGGATAGCTTCGGTCAAATCGACCGTAATCATCAGGTGCTTGTGGGCTAGAGCAAAAAGAGGAACCACCAAAAAGTGCTCCGACCAAATAATTTACACCCTGCTCTTTTCTCCATAAACCTGAGCCACTACTTCCCCCTGCTGTGATACCTTCTGACCAAACAACATTAAAAAAATTACCATTATCATCAGGTGTTACAGAAAGATAGCCACCGCCAAGATCTGTAATTTTCTCAAAATGTTGAAATGCCCCTTTGCTATATTTTTTAATGTCTCCATTAGGATGATGCAAGCCAACAACTTCATCATTTGCCTGTAATGGGTCTAAACTCCACCCCGACATACCAACCCCTGCTGGTGGGTTATTTATCAACTTAACAAAAGAAAAATCCGTTGTTGCAGAATTTGCAAGTAGCTCACCTCCCCCTTGTGTTGTAACAAAATTGGGTGAAACACTTGTTCCACCACATTGTTCGGCACGATAAAACCAATAAAACTCCATTGATAGGGCAACACTTGCATCGTTAATACAATGATTTGCTGTTAGAAAATAAGGAATTTGCGAGTCTGTATCCGTATCAGCTAAGAGCGTTCCCGAACAAAGAAAGCTATTTCCATTGGCAAGCGTATAGATATATTTGGCAATTGATTTTGCGGAATCTTGCCAATCTTGCGTTGCACATGCTACATCAATATTACAGCTTTCTGATGCCGCCCGTATTGATGGAATCGTTGATTTTGAAAGTGGCTTTGAAATATCTTGAAAGATGTGTGATATTTTTGGAATGCTAATATCTAATGCATTAAATGGTATTGATTCGGGTAAATAGATTTCAATACCAATTTTATCCCCAGCAACAGATGGCGACCAAAAATCTTGTCCACTTGCTTGGATTTTGTCCGCAGTAAAAACTGTCACACTTTTGTTTAAGTCAACCGGAGAAAAGAAGCGAATTTCAACACCTGCTGGCATTTTTTCTACATTCAGATTAAGCCTTAGGCTTTCCGCCTGATTTGACTGAATAATAATATGTGCGGCTCTTCCCCCATTGACCTTTTGCCAGTCCAATGTTTTTAAATCAATTTTATCTGGAAGTACCGATGAGAGACTACGATTAATACCAATTTGCATCGGACGCTTTTTACTCGGTGGCTTAATGCTAGATATTTCTTTAGAAGATAAGCCTGACAAGTTAATCGCTTTAGCAGAGCTTAAATCCTTCAACCCTGCTTGCACACTTCTAAGTGGTTGTTTTAACTGCTGTGATTTTGTAGTAGTAGGCTGAAAAATTTCAGGCTTTACTTTAAGTTTATCTGCATGACTAAAACCGTTAGCCAGAAATAATGCAGAGCTAATAACAAGTCCAGAGAGTAATATTTTTTTCATTTTTATTTACTGATGACTATGTGAAAGATGCTATGGCTGTATTAATTAATAAAATACAGCCATAGTCTCAGATTCAGGTATTAATGAATAATTATCGATGAAAGATAGTTCTGGATACTGGCACTGTTAGTACGCGTCGCCCCAGCACCAATAGCATCGGTAGTTAAAGCATCACCTTGAAGATCAGAAAGATAACGCATTAGTAAAACCCCATCCGTTAATGCATTTAAACTTCCATTGCCATCAACATCATAACAACCCGTAGAAATGTGGCTTTCAATATAAGATACAATACTGCTAGCCGTTGATCGTGTCGCATTATTACCAAGGTTATTATCCACTAAATTATTACCACGATAGCCTAATAGGTAGCGGGTCAGCATAATTCCATCGCTTAGTGTAGTAACTTCACCATTGCCATCAATATCCATACACATGTCATCATTATCTTCAATGGTTAGCATTACTTCTGAATTTTGTAGTATTTGGTAGCTACTGCTATTAGCTAAGCTAATCGTAATATTTTCACTATTTTCAGCGACAGTATCATCTAGTATGTTAATCGTTATACTTGCAACCGCTTGACCTGCTGCAAAATGTAGTACATTACTGCTATTGTCTAATGTGAAATCTTGTCCCGCCGTTGCAGTCCCCGCAACTTGATAGGCAACATCCAATGCCGAGTCTAAATAACCTGTACGTGTAACGGTAACAATACGTGTGTTTGTAGTCGCCGCTTCAACAACACTGGGCTGGTCGATTGCAATACTGACTCCACTATCATTGCTGATTAAATTTAAGCTTAGGCTGTTTGTCTGGGCTGGTGTATCGTAATTATTTCCTGCAACAATCCCGACTTCCAGCGTTTCAATATCTTCTATGTCTGTATCGTCCACGGTAGTAAGCGTCAGTGATTTGCTGGTGCTATTATCAGTAAATATCAGCTCTGTATTGGGAGTTTGATAGTCATTACCTACCGTTGCTGTACCAGCCACACTAATATTGACTGATAATGGTAAACATTCCGCAGGTAATGAATGATCTAAAGTCACTGCTATATTGGCAGCCGAACCTTCCAGTATTTCGCTGGAATTACTCGATAGCGATACGCTAGGCTTACTACAAATAATTTGTGGTGTTGCTAAGAATTCTGTATCTGCCGCTGTTGCAGATGCGGTAAAGGCTATGCGAGTTGAATCAACAAACCCTGTATTCGCAGTAAAATGACTTGTGAATAGATCAATTGGTGTGCTTGCAGGCCACTGACCCGTTGTATCCACCCATGCAACAATAAAAAACTTGTCTGTTTGAGGATCACCATCAAAGTCGCTGCTATCATCTTGAATATTGCTAATGGGCTGAAAACCATTTTGTAGAGCATTAGTTAAGCTATTAAAACTCAGCTTGCTTGAGTCAAAATGCACACGCAAACCAAGACCTACAGAGTTATTTGTATCTGGAGCGGAAACAGAATAACGAACAGAATTTGCAATATCCTGATCTGCTGAGACAAAAAGAGCATTTTGAGTTTGAGGAGCAACAATCTGTGCGGCATGTGTCACTGGCATCAGCAACAGATTTGCAAATGCAAGGCTTATTCCAAAGGCTAATGTAGAACGAATATTCACAAGAAAAATACCTATTATTTTTATTATTAGTTATTTTTATGGTATCAGTGATTGCTAATGCTCTGCAAATATTTTTACCTTTCTTGACAATTAAATCTGAATCAGTGACTTCACTACGGCAGATGGCACAAGCTATTGATCCCACGGCGGTTTAAAAAATGCCCGCTTAACCTACGGGTGAAGCTAATATTTTTTAAAATCCACTGTGAAACCAATAGCTTGCACTCTCTTATCCGCATTGAGTCACGGATTCAGGTTAAAGCTACGTTATAGAGCCATTGTTTCCATAAAATCTTTCAGTTCTCTGATTTTATTAATATTATGATAGTTTTTTGCAGCCTTCCATTTACCATCAAGATCTTTAGCGTAGTAGCTAATCATATGGGGTATCGCCTTTTTTAAGCGTTTTAGGGGAGGAGAGTTAGGATTCATTTTCATTTCTCTTACAACATACTCTGTTTCAAGAGCATAGAGTATTTTAAAAAGTTGCTGCTCGGTATCGTTCCTCAACCTCACCCATGCTTTTAATATTCGTTTGATGAGGTCTCGATGTGCTATTTTTCTATTCGTTAACAAGCTATTCAATTTTTTAGTTGTTTTATTGCTATTTCGTAAAATTTTTGTAATTTTGTCCAATGGATCAATTAAATCTGGATATTCCTTTAATAGGAAGCTGATCAGACGCTGATAATTTCTTTTTGTAATGTAGTAACGCTTATTATGAGCTAATGTTCGTTTGGGTTTAATCAAATAATTAGTCGCCGCATTAACATGTTGAGTCTTTAAAATATCAATTTTATTTTCATTACTTTTAATACTACTTATCATCTTCTGAACATCGTTATGAAGTTCTTTTACTAGTTTTTCTGAACCGTTGAAATTTTCAGCCGTTGTTTCAAGCAAGCCTTTTAGTGAAAGCAACTGATCATCAATCATTTTAGATTTACGAGCAATTTTGGTAATAAAGTTATAATGGTTGTATAAGGTTTGCCTAAATACAGCCATATGTTGACTGTCTTCATTTAACACAAAGCGTTTTGCAATAACCGCTTGATATACCTTGCCAAGTTCTGGATATTGATCCTCCAAAAAATGGGAATAAGGTAGGGGAATTT
>JALVRY010000282.1 GCA_027024625.1 Thiotrichaceae bacterium | reverse complement strand
TTTCCAATGCTTCGGGTGAAGAACAGATTTTAGGTTTTCACTTGCCGGGTGATCTTGTTGGCTTTGATGCTTTTTATACGAATAAGCATAGTTGCTCTGCTCAAGCTCTGGACGATACTTTCGTTTGTGAGCTTAATATGGAAAACTTTAATTCACTGTGTGAGACGCTTCCAGCAATGCGTCATGAGATGATGCATCAGGTGGGTAAAGAAATTCAACATGATCATATTGCGATGTTGACGCTAGGACAGATGCAAACAGAGGAGCGTTTGGCTACGTTTCTACTAAGTATTTCTCAACGTAATACCGCGAGACAATTTTCTGGGACTGATTTTCTGTTATCTATGCCGCGTCGTGATCTGGCAAATTACCTTGGTATGGCAGTAGAGACGCTCAGCCGTATTTTTTCACGCTTACAGGAAAATAAGATTATTGAGGTGAACCGACGTTCGATTAAGGTGTTGGATTTGGATATGCTGCGTAACCTTGCACATAGTTCATGCAGGGATAATAAATAGGCGTATTATCTCTGTAAAAAACTCGGTCACTTAGCATACTTTGCGACTCAACAAAGCATGCTAAGTGACCGGAAACACCTTAAATCACTTTAGAGAAACGCTCTTTTACATCCTTCTTTCTTAATCCTACATCAAATACCATACAAATATTTCTAATCAAGAAACGACCTGAGCTAGAGACTTGGATTCTATCATCATCAATGGCTAATAATTTATCTGCAACCATTGGTTGAAGCATTTCAAGCTCTCTTGCAAAGACATCAGTAAATTTAAAACCGTAGCTGGTTTCAAAAACTTCAAAATCTAGAGAAAAGTGGCAGGCGAGCTGTTGGATAATACGGCGACGGATTAAATCATCATCATCCAATGTTAGGCCTTTTACAACGGGGAAGTGTCCTGCCGAAATGGCTTTATAATAATCATCGCTGTTTTTTGTGTTTTGACTGTAACATCCCGCTACACTGCTGATTGAGCTAACACCCATTGCTATTAAGTCGCAATCTGAATGTGTTGTATAGCCCTGAAAGTTACGGTGTAGTTTTCCATTTTCTTGAGCGAGTGCTAGCTCATCATCAGGTTTAGCAAAGTGATCCATACCAATGTAGACATAGCCATGATCAATGAGCTTTTCGACCGAAAGTTGTAATATTTCTAATTTTTCTTCAGATGTGGGTAGATCCTCTGCATTAATTCTTCGCTGTGGCTTAAATCGATTGGGTAAATGAGCGTAGTTGAAAACAGAGATACGGTCAGGAGAAAGTTTAATTATCTCATCTAAGGTTTGGTTAAAACTTTCTACTGTTTGGAAAGGTAAGCCATATATTAGGTCTATGCTGATTGATCTTGCATCGTTATCACGGCAGGCATCAATAATCGCTTTTGTTTCTTCAATTGGTTGGATGCGGTTTACGGCTTTTTGCACCTTATCATTAACATCTTGAACCCCTAAACTGAAACGGTTGAAACCGACATCGCGTAATACGGAAATTGTTTTTGCATTGACTGAACGTGGGTCAATTTCTATCGAGTAATCACCATCATCTGTGAGGTAAAGATTAAAGTGTCTACGGATTTTCTCCATTAAACCTTCAATTTGTGCGTCGCTTAAAAAAGTAGGTGTGCCACCACCAAAATGGAGTTGCTCGACGCGTCTATCTCGATCATATAAAGCTGCCTGCATTTCAATTTCTTTGTATAAATACTTGAGGTAGACATCAGCTTTAGAATAGTCTTTTGTGACGATTTTATTGCAGGCACAGTAAAAACAAACGGTGTCACAAAATGGGATGTGAAAATAGAGTGATAAAGGAGATGGGATAAGGTCATCATTACTATTTTTAGCATGCTGAATGTAGTCATCCTCCGTAAATTTCTCGGTAAATGCTATTGCTGTAGGATACGAGGTATAACGTGGACCTGATGTGTCATATCGCTTAATCATTTCCGCATTGAATTGTATTTTTTCTGGCATTATTGGTTCAGACCTAGAAGCTAAAATAGAAACTGTAATCTAACAAAGCAGGGCGACAATTCACATAGATGGGCTTTGACTTTTGTCAATAATGCATCCTATAAGTGAAGTCGTTAATAAGAAAGGGAGTAGAGATGTGACCTACGTCAACAAATAAGTATACCGCTATTGAATAATATACTAATAAGACTAAGATACATTCCAAGTACAGGACATGTTGGCTGTACTTAAGGTCTATCAAGTTTTACATCCTCCTCCTTTGATAGACCTTTTAGCTCGATGTTGTTTTACGATGATGCTGAGCTAAGCTCTACATACCCTAAAGTTTACCCTCCCTTGCGGAGGGTTCTTTTTTGTTGAGAACGTAGTAACTTATTAAGCTCTATCAAATTCTAATCGCTTACCAAAGTCAATTTCTTGAATTTCACCGTCGCTCCAAGCTAGATTTCCGTTAACCCACGTTGCTGCGATTGATGAGCGGAATTGGTAGCCATCAAACGGCGTCCATTTGCATTTTGATAAAACATCACGATGTCTTGCTAATAAGGGTTTATCAAGGTCTATAAGTGCGAGATCAGCCCAATAGCCTTCCCTAATATAGCCTCTATCTTTAATTTGAAAACGCTCAGCAACAGCGTGACTTGTCTTTTCTACGATAAATTCAAGTGTAAAGATTCCATCGTGGTAGTTTTCAAGTATTGAGGGTAAGGCATATTGAACTAAGGGTAAACCAGAGGGAGCTTTGAAATAACTATTTTGTTTTTCTTCCCATGTATGAGGAGCGTGATCAGTTGCAATTGTGTCAATTCGTCCTTCCATTAAACCTTGGATAATTCCTGCACGATCTTCAGCTGTTTTAATGGCGGGGTTACATTTGATTAGAGAGCCTTTTTCAGCATAATCCTCATCAGAAAACACGAGGAAATGAGCACAGGCTTCAGCACTGATTTGTTTGTCTTTTAACTCGGCACTGGAAAATAATTCAACTTCTTTTGCTGTTGAGATGTGTAACACATGTAATTTTGTGTCATGTTTCTTTGCCAATTCAACGGCAAAAGATGAGGATTTATAGCAAGCCTCTTCGCTACGGATAATGGGGTGTAGTTCAAAGGGAATATCGTCACCGTGGATTTGACGATAGCTTTCTTCATTTTCTAATATTAGTGGCGTATCTTCACAATGTGTTGCAACAAGTATTGGTGCATGTTTAAAAATTTGCTCTAGTGTATCTGGGTCATCCACCAGCATGTTACCTGTGGATGCCCCCATAAAGACTTTTATGCCACAGGCTGCATTAGGATCTAAAGACTTGATAGAATCAATATTGTCGTTTGATGCACCAAGATAGAAGGAATAGTTTGCAATTGAACGATCAGAGGCGAGTTGATATTTTTCTTCGAGAATATCTGAAGTGAGCGTATTGGGGATGGTATTTGGCATATCCATAAAGCTGGTAATGCCGCCAGCAACTGCCGCTTTGCTTTCGGTCTCAATGGTTGCTTTGTGTTCCATTCCTGGCTCACGGAAGTGAACTTGACCATCAATCATGCCTGGCATGAGTGTTTTGCCTTTGGCATCAAAGACTTTGTTGTTTGATTCTGCTGAGATTTGATTTGCTATTTTTTCGATACGACCATCTTTTATTAAGACATCCCCTTCATGTATTTTACCTTCATTAACGATTCTTGCATTGGTTATCAGTAATGAGTTCATGGTATATCCTTTGTAGCCTTGTTGTGCTGATGGCTTTATATTGAGGGGCTAAAATAGAGTAAGCTATCGTCCCCGCTACTTTAAAGCTTCATCTAACTCTATCCATTATAATGAAAGTATACGGGTGAATGTTCTTTTCATCGGCATCGTGCTGCTCTCTGAAGGTTTCTTTCCACTTAAACTGAGAGTATTCAGGAAAGTATGTATCTCCATCAAGCTGTGCATCTATCAATGTAAGGTATAGCCGATCAGCCATTGGAAGAAATAACTGGTACAACTGAGCACCGCCAGTGATCATCAACTCGGGTTCATCGAATGTGTCTGCTAGGATAGCTTCAGGGGAGTCAAATAAATCACAACCTTCAATATCACGATCTAATTTTCTAGTGAGAATTAAATTACGTCGATTAGGTAAGGGCTTGCCGATAGAGTTGAAAGTGTTACTGCCCATAACAATGGGTTTATTGATTGTATTCTTTTTAAACCAAGCAAGATCAGCAGGTAGATGCCAAGGCATTGTATTGTTTAAGCCGATTACTCGATTTTCTGCCATTGCCGCTATCATTGAGATCATTATTTTACAACCTTTAGATGGGAGGGACGTTTTTTCTTCGTGTCTTTTTTAGGGGAAGGGGAGCCAGTGCTGGAGCTGCCTTCAGTTTGCACTGGGGAAGGGGATGATGGAGGTGGTGTTTCGCCACCATCAAGTTCTGAAAGTACAATTCCTTCGCCATTTTCCGCAGCATATATCCCTAAGATAGAGTAAATTGGCAGATAAATGTTATGTGGTTTCCCGCCAAAGCGAGCATTGAAGCTGACATATTCGTCTTCTAATACCAAACCACGAACGGCATCAATACTGGCATTTAATATAATTTTCCCATTTTCCACAAAAGCTTGCGGCACACTAACGTCCTGATATTCAGCATCTACGACAAGGTGAGGCGTAAAGCCGTTGTCTGTAATCCAATCGTAAAATGCTCTGAAAAAATAGGGGCGTTTGGGGATCATGGGCGAATTGCCTTTTCTGCGTCGCTTAGTGCAACCTGAAATGCATCTCGTGAAAATACACGATCCATATACGCTAAAATTGGTTTTGCTGTTTCTGGTACATTGATGCCATATTTTGGCAAACGCCATAAGATGGGTGCGATGGTTGCGTCAATTAATGAAAATGTATCACTCAAAAAATAGGGTTTGTGTTCAAATACACTACCTGCTGACAAAACGCCTTCTTTTAATATTGAGCGAGCAGCATCGCACTTTTCTTTATCGCCATTCTCAATATCATCCAGTAAGGTATACCAATCTTTTTCAATACGGTATAGAGCTAAACGAGAATGGGCGCGAGATACGGGATCAACAGGCATTAAAGGAGGGTGAGGAAAACGCTCATCCAGATACTCCATAATAACGCGGGCTTCATATAATACTAGTTCCCTATCAACCAATGTCGGTGCTGTGTTGTATGGGTTCAAATCAGAAAGATCTTCTGGGGGATTGTCAGGGTTAATGTTGATAACATCGGCCAATATATCTTTTTCAGCAAGAACAATTCTTACGCGGTGGCTATCTGCATTATCTGGTGCAGAGAAAAGTGTCATTACTGAACGTCGATTTGAAACTGCTGCCATTCTTTTTATACTCCATACTTCCAAAACTGCTTGTTGATAAGCTCACATGGTGAACTGATTAACAAAAAGTTTTCTTACTTTACCTGTGGGTAGAAACAGAAAAACTACCCAGACCAAAATCAGGGTAGTTTTTGTGAATTTAAACCCTTGTTATTGTGGATCCAATATTATCCAGAATAAAAAAGGTAGCCCGCAATTGTATACTACAATGCGGAGAAGCTCTATCAATTCTAAGAATCAATAAAGCTACTCAGGCTTTTAGTGGACGTCTTTCCAGTACTCTTTCTTCAATAAATAAGCGAAGACAAAGAAGATACCAAGGAATAATAACACCCAGATGCCATAAGCCTTACGATGTGTTGCCGCAGGTTCGCCAACATAAGCAAGGAAGTTAGTAATATCGCGAGTCATATTGCGATAAGCTTCGCTGCTCATTGTACCACTTGCTTTAAGCACAAGCTTAGGAGCTGCATGGTGAGCTTCACCACCTTCCTCTCCTTCTTTGTTGCCGTGATGGGCTTCTTCTAACACTTGCATGCCTTGTAGCTTAGCTAATACATGAGGCATTCCAACGCTAGGGAATACTGTATTATTTACTCCAAATGGGCGTGAATCATCTTTATAAAAAGAGTTCAAGTAAGTGAAGATCCAATCTGGGCCACGAGAACGTCCCACCAATGATAAATCAGGCGGTAGTGTACCAAACCATTTAGCGGCAGCATCAGGGTCAAGTGAATTTTCCATCAATTCACCTACTTTTGTTTTGTCACCTTTTTTATCATGTGTGAAGATAAAGTTTTCTTTTACCTCCTCGTCAGATAAGCCCAAGTCAGCAGCTACACGGTTGTAACGACTGAACTTTAGTGAGTGACAACCCATACAGTAGTTTATAAAGTACTTGGCACCACGCTGTAAGCTATCTTTGTCATGAAGATCATTATTAGCAGATTGTAAAACAGCATGTGTATTTGCGAATGCTGCAAAAGGCATAATTACCGCAGCAAGAGCAAAAGCTACAATTGATTGTTTAATTTTCATTATGCGATCCTCTCTGGTACGGTCTTTTCTGCATTACATCCTGCATTCAGCATGGGCATTAGCAATGTCATTGCTAAGTATGCGACAGGGATGGCTAATTGCATCCAGAATTGAGATACCTGTTCAGCAGAGAAGCTTGGGTCTAGTCGAATGAAGTCAGTAATACCAACAACAAACAATAAAACAACAAACCATAAGCCGTACTTTGCTTCTTTCGGGTTACTGTGGATGGCAAGTACAGCAAAGAACAAGAAGTAAACTTGCGTCATGCGTGTACCTAGTTCTTTGAGTACATCTGTCACTGGCTGAACACCCAGATAACCTAAAATCAAGAATACGACAACAAACCAAGCAAGATTTACTTTGTTTGCACGGTTACGATAGCGGTGTGATTTGATAGGGTTTTTATCAATCCAAGGCAACAAGAACAATAAGATAATTGCAGCAAACATTGCTAAGGTACCACCAAATGGGTCAGGAACAGCACGTAATACGGTGTAGAACGGTGTGAAGTACCAAACAGGAGCAATATGCTCAGGTGTCTTCATTGGGTTAGCAGGTTCAAAGTTTGCATGCTCAAGGAAGTAGCCATTCATTTCAGGCGAAAAGAATACGATTGCAAAGAAAATCATCAAGAAAACGACGACACCTGCAATATCTTTTACGCTGTAGTAAGGGTGGAAAGGGATACCATCAGCTGGTGCAGTATCACTCCATCTGTTTCCTTTAGGGCCTTGCTTGATTTCAACGCCTTCGGGGTTGTTTGAACCCACTGCGTGTAGAGCGACAATATGAATAAATACTAGCATTACAAGTATTAGTGGCACTGCAATAACATGGAATGCGAAGAAACGATTCAGAGTAGGATCGGAGATAACAAAGTCACCACGAATCCATACAGAAAGGTCATTGCCGATTACAGGAATTGTGTTGAATAAATTGATGATTACTTGAGCACCCCAGAATGACATCTGTCCCCAAGGTAGTAGGTAGCCCATGAATGCCTCAGCCATAAGTGCGAGGTATAGAGCCATACCGATTAGCCAAACTAACTGACGCTTGCCTTTGAATGACCCGTACATCAAGCCACGGAACATGTGTAAGTAAACAACAATAAAGAAGGCAGAAGCACCTGTTGAGTGCATGTAGCGAATAAACCAACCGCTTGGCACATCACGCATGATGTATTCAACAGAGGTAAAAGCCATGCCTGTATCGGGCTTAAAGTGCATCGTTAAGAAGATGCCAGAAACGATTTGGATAACAAGAACCAACATCGCAAGTGAGCCAAAGAAATACCAAAAGTTAAAGTTCTTTGGTGCATAGTATTGTGCTAGATGCTCATTCCACACCTTAGTCAGTGGGAAACGATCATCAATCCATTGGACTAAACCATTCATTATGCTGCCTCCCCGTCTTCACCAACTAAAATTACATTATCTGTTTTGAAGTAGTATGGAGGTACAACCAAGTTTGTTCCTGCAGGGGAACCCTTGAGAACACGACCTGCCAAATCAAAACGAGAGCCATGACATGGGCAGTACCAGCCACCTTTCCAGTCGCTACCTAAATCAGCCGGAGCTAATTCAGGACGGTATGTTGGAGAACAACCCAAGTGTGTGCAGATGCCCACTAAAACGAGATATTCAGGCTTACGTGAACGATTTCCGTTCTTTGCATATTCTGGTTGCTGTGATTCAACATCAGAATTTGGATCTTTGAGTTTTGGATCATTTGAAGGCAGGTTTTTCACCATTTCTTCTGTACGTTTAACGATCCAAACAGGTTTGCCTCGCCATATTTCGGTTATTTTCTGCCCGTCCTCTATCTTGGATACATTAACCTCAACAGGTGCGCCTGCTGCTAGTGCTCTTGCACTAGGGTTCCAAGAAGAGAGGAAAGGGACAGCGATTGCTCCGACTCCTGCAGCACCAACAACAGATGTGGCACCAATCAGAAAACGGCGACGACTTGTGTCGACATCAGAATTCGCCATTGCTCACTCCCAACAAAATAATAAATCGGTATATCCTCTAAACTGCCCATATTTAGATAATAAAACAGCGAGTATATTAGAAGATGCTAAAAAACCCGCGTAGCATCGCTCAAGATGAGATTAAGGTCAAGTTCAAATACTGCTTTTTCATAGTAAAGCAGATTCAAATCAAGAATAACCCATTGATAAATATTAATTTAACAATAACACTATTTTATAGTGGGATTTGCTAAAGATGCTTTGGTGAAAAGTTTTTAAGCTCAGGTATGACTTAATTGGATGGAGTAATATTAATAACTTCAGTTGTGAGTGAGGAGAGTATTACTATACCAAGTTGGATATTGTTATGTGTTAGTGTGCTTAGGTGATCTTCTAGGCTGGGTTGTCACAGTCTACAAAATAATGTTCAATATCGAATTTATGTTTAAGGTGTTCGCCTAAAGCCTGTACGCCATATCGTTCTGTTGCATGATGACCTGCTGCAAAATAATGAATGCCAGATTCTCTAGCAATATGTACAGTGTTTTCAGAAATTTCGCCAGAAATGAATGCATCAACTCCCATTGCCAGTGCATCATCAATGTAGTGTTGTGCACCGCCTGTGCACCAAGCAATAGTCTTAATAGGGTGGTTGCCACCAGAAATGGCTAATGGTTTGCGAGATAGCGTTTTTTCGATCTTATCGCTAAGTGCTTGTAAGCTGTATTCCTGAGGAAAATGCCCAGCATGACCTAAACCTGTTCCACTGGTATGCATAAGACCATCAACTTTAATTCCTAGTTGTTTTGCAAGTTGAATATTGTTGCCTAGTTCTGGGTGAGCATCTAGGGGTAAGTGATAACCCAGCAAACTTATATCGTAGTCCATTAAGGCTTTGATTCGCTGGTATTTCATCCCTGTAATTTCAGGTGCTTCATTTTTCCAGAAGTAGCCGTGATGTACCAGAATGCTGTCAGCTTGGAGTTTAATTGCAGCTTCAATTAAATCTAGGCTGGCGGTTACGCCACTAACAATGCGCTGAACACTGTTCTTCCCCTCGACTTGTAAACCATTGGGTGCATAATCTTTAAAAGAATTGATGTCCAGTAGAGCATTTGTATAAGTAATGATTTCACTTAGCTTTGCCATGTCGTTTGTATCACAAATTTGTCTAGGGGGGAGTGAGTATATGTAGTTAGCCACATTGCTTTCTATATATCTAATGGAGTGAGGCTGATGTCTTAGGAGGGCTACATATGTTGGAAAGGCTATATTTCTTGGGGTTAGGCAGCTTTCCAGCGCTTATTAAATTTTGTAAATAGCGTACCGAAAAACTCTCTTTCCCCTTCCAGTTATTGTAATAATGATCTCGTTCTCGAATCCATTGCAGACCTTGTTTGTCACAATACTTTTTTAGTTCGGGATAAACGCTTTTAAAACGCATAGCTAGGTATGCACTGGTATTGTAAGACTCATCAAACCAAGGGTTCACGTAATCGCCTAATTCAATGGATTGTGAAAACCCCCAAGAGCCATTGTTGCGTCTAAATAAGTAAGGATTATCTCCCTCGCAAAAGTTTCTATGGAAGCGCAAGCCCTGATAATTTGCCTCCAAGTCAGCATAAGAAAATACACCCGAGACCCAGTAGCCAAAATATGTTTTTTCCTGTTTGATACCTTTTTTGATTGCGGCAATTAAAGCCTGTTTTTCTGTTTTTCCTTTTTTTATTTGTTTTAGGTAGGTCTTAAAATAGCCGTAGCCTGTACGAAAAACATGGTCAGTTTTATCTACCCCTGTGTAGATTCCATTAACTTTTAGGTTAATGCCAAACATTTTTAGCTTAAATAGCTTACTTTTTTTGTAGATAGATTGGTTAATTGTTGCTTTTTTACTGGTATGAATTGGCGGATACCGTGAAATATTGGGATCGTCGTAAACAAGACGCTCTATTTCTGAGATAAAATCCATTCCTTTATTTTTGTTATAGCTCTTTAGAATGTATTTATGCACATCTTCACAACTTAATATACGACGCTGTTCATCTGGGAGGTGATTGATTTCATCAATGGCATGCCATGTACGCTTATTGATAAATGCATTGAGAAAGGCTGTTACATCATTTAGCTGTTTTCCCCAGATCATATATTGATCAGTCTCCAAAGCTTGTACGATGGGGCTTTGGAAAAAAATGAAAAGGCTAAAACAAAGAGCTTTTGAGAGTGAATTGATAATCATTTAGCTGGGACAAAAAATAACATGAATAATTCTCTATTATTTGTCGTGAGGATTAGAAATGCCATTTAAGTTTTAATAAAGAATGTAAGAATATATTAAACTATTGATATTCTTGGGATGCCTGATCAAATGTTTTATCTTTCAGACGATAATGACTAATCCCCCAGAATACTTCTTTGCTGACAACTTTGATGATACTGGTAATAGGCACAGCAAGTAGCATTCCCCATAAACCTAAGGAAACTTGACCGATCAGCACAACGATAATGATTGTCAGTGGATGCATCTCAACACTTCGACCAACGACATATGGAGAAATAATAACATTTTCGACAAGCTGGATTGCGGTAAAAGCGATAAGAATTTCAATAATAATTTGCATATTCCCTGTATCAACGTAGGCGACAATAACGGCAAGAGTAGCTCCTGCTATGGGACCAATATAAGGGATTAAATTAGCGATACCAGCTATTGCACCGATAATGATCGAGTATTTCACACCAATGACTTTTAAAGCTAGGATGGATAGTAGGCCAACCAGTGTGGCAACAATTAATTGTCCGCGGATGTAAGCACTTAACTGTTTTGAAGTTTTGTCCATTATAATCAATGACATTTCAAAATAACGGTTAGGCATCAAACGAATCATTGAATGTTTGATCTTTACTCCATCTTTTAACAAAAAGAAAACAATAAAGGCAACTATCATAAGATAAGGGAGGGATGAAATCATACTTGCCAGCCCTTTTAATAGAGGAATAGCTAATTGATTAATGCCTTCTGTTATCTTGAGTTGTATTTCATCACTATCAAGAAATGGAAGATTTTGTAATAAAGGATACTTCGATATATCCAATATCGAATCGCCTTGTTGCATGTGGCTAAGATAATTTTCTAAGGATACAAGTTGTTCAGACAAAAGAGGAAATGAGGTGCTAAACAGGATAGCCAGCAGTAAGCCGATCGATAAATATAAACTGATAATTGCGATATTACGATTTAATCCAAATTTTTCTAGCAGGTTTACAATTGGACTTAATACGATTGACAGTAGTAGAGCCGCAATAAGCAAGTAAACAACACTAAGTAATTTGGGTAAAAAAGTTAGCCCTAAGAAAAATAAATAGATAACGAGAAAAAGGCTGATTGTTTTTAGAAAGAGGCTCGTATCAAAGTTGATATACAGTTTATTGTTATTGCTAAGCGTTTGATTGTTTTTCATGGCAAGTGTTATTCCTCTGCCGTCAAACGTTTGCGTAGTTCAGCACACTCTTTATTTTTTTCAACGAGGCGTTCACCAATGACTGAGGCTAATTGAAATAAAAATTTATTACCCAAAGAGGGTTTCTTGGAAAGGAGTGAAAATAAATCAGGTTGGAATAAACCAATCACTTCGCATGTTGTATCTGCAATGCAGGTGGCGGATCGGGGTATCTCGTCTAGCAATGCCAGTTCACCAAAGAAATCACCTTCTATTAACTGGGCAATTTTATTTTTTTCTTCGTTTTTAATGTCCCAAACACTGATCTCACCTGACTTAATGACATACATTCCAACGCCAGGTTCTCCCTCCCAAAAGATTACATCTTTTGCTTGGTAATGACGAAGATGGGTTATTGTCTCAAATTCTTTTAGTTCGGATTTGTTCAAGGTAGAAAACAAGGGACTGTTTTTTAAGACATCAATAACATCTGTATTTGATGTCTCCTTTTTTGCAAATATATTCGCCCATAAACCATCTTGCTTGGTATTCAAGTGTGAAGCCATAACAAGTCTCCTTTTTGTTCTACTGCGTAATATTAGTTATTAAGTCCTGAGTCCGTGATTTTATTATGGAGCAGTAAATAAGCCATGATTTATATTGGACTCGATTACAACTTATTATTTCCATGCAGTGTTATCTGTGTGAAAGGTATTTCCCAATGGTTCTCCGTGCAAGCATCGACACACCAGCGTTGAATTGCTCGGCGTAAGCGGTTATATAAATCACCCATATTGCCTTTAAAATCTGCGATAACAACAAGGTCTAACGATGAGTCATTTGCTCGTTCAAATTCTACTCGAAGGTTTAGTAAATCACGGGCATAACCTTCTTGACGGATTCTAGTTTCAATATAGGACTTTAATGTTTCAAGTATAGTGCTTGTACTGTCTTTCTGTAAATCATAGCTAATTCCGATGGTTTCTTTAATGCGAAAATCTACCGATAGATTGAGAGGTGATAATGCTAGAAACTCTGAGGTCAGATACGTTTTATGTGCTCCACCGCGTTGCACCAGTTTTACTAGCTCATGTGAAATACCGATGACTTTTCCCCGAATACCATCGGATAGGATAACCCAGTCCCCCTTAGTGCAAGGAAACCAAGGTTCGTCACTGTTATAGGGCCGAGATTTTAAATTAACCAAATTTTTAATTGAAATACGTTGTTTAATGCCTGCAACGGGGTTCTCTAGAGTGGAATAAATATTAATAACGCCAACCCGCCAAGGTATCCCCTCTAAAAAGATTCGCTCTCCTTCTCTTACTGCACCAATATTTAAAAATAGCTGAATTTGATTCCAATATTGTGGAATGGTTGTTCTTAGTGTCCATGAAATACCTATCAGCATTAAGATACTGAAACTGAAAAGCACCCAATCTTCCGCCAAATAAAAGACAATCATGGGGCCAATGAGAAGTAATAAAAAGGTAACTATACGATGGAATAAATCGAGTAAACGTATCTGGAAGCTGCGTGGGTTATGATTGAAGCCAGGCACGAACCGGATTAATAGCGTACGAATAAATTGAGATAGTAGCAGGATAAATATGATTAAAATGAAAGCTTGAAAGAGATAAAAACCACGTTGTTGGAAGAATTGTTTAAAATATGTTTTTGTTGAGCTTGCGAGTGATACTTCGG
>JALVRY010000281.1 GCA_027024625.1 Thiotrichaceae bacterium | reverse complement strand
GCTATTAAACCAACAATCATATAAAAACAGGTAGTCTTACCTGCTCCATTAGGGCCGAGTAAGCCGATGACTTCACCACTCTCTACCGTGATACTGACATCTTTTAAAACAACTTTTTTCTTGTAGGCTTTTTTTAAATTATGCGCTGATAAGGTAGACATTATTTTGATTTGCTATCTTTAGATTTGTCTTTATTTTTTGATTTATCTTCAGGCTTATCATCTACCTTTTTTGCAGGTTTAGGCTTGCCGCTTGCTGTATTCGTTGGATGAAATATCGCTTTAACACGACCTGAATTCTTTTTCCCGCCTGCGTGTAGCTTCCCTGTACCCGGTAAATACTTAATATAGTTATTTACTATGACATCCTGCCCCTGCTCCAGCTTTGCATCATCTAATAAAATCATTGTCTTCGCTTTTACATCATAGGAAACTTTATTTCCTCTACCTTTAATAATCTGTCCATCATCCATTGTTTGCTTAAGCTTCACTGGTGCTCCAAAAGCAACAATCGATGATATTTCATGTTCAGGTGCCTGAATATTGACTTTATCTGCAAGTAATTCTAGGGAGCCCTGAATAATAATGACATTTCCTTCATAATCTGCAGTCCCCTTTTCATTATCAAATACCACCGTATCTGCTTCAATATTGACCGGCTTCTCAATATCACTAGCCAAAGCAAAAGCAATAGAAGGAAATAAGAAAAAACTTAGCAATAAGATTAGACAATTATTTTTGTTCAAATGTTGTATGTACATCGGAGTGTATCCTTAAAGTATTTTCATCTAATTTGCTATCCATTCCCTTCCCTGTTAACACAGTGGTTCCAGATACAAATTTAACTGTGGCTTCCGTATTAATTATTCGTTTCTTGGGATAATAGCGTAAAAAATCGGTGGTTAATACCGACACGGGATCTGAATTAAAATCTTTGATATTGACATTATCATGAAGTTCCAATACATCTTTTTTATGCAACATGATAGCTTTTTTAGCTGTCATCTTATTACTTTGTTTTTTAGCCTCAAATGTAATAAGTCTAGGCTCTGATACTTCGCTCCAATCTTTTCCTGACCAACGAGAAAAGTGCCTACCTGTTAGAGTATACTCAACCACACCCTCTGCATCAGTTGACATCAAGGAAAACTCAGTAAAATAATGTGACACTCTGCTTTGTTTGGCTTCCTTCGATTCACTCTTTTTTTGTGCAATCCAGAGACCATTCAACCATGTGCTGGCTATCGCCACAAGCAGTGCTAAAAACAGAAGAAATAGTCCACGTCGTCTAGTGCTTCTCTTTGCCATTATTTTAGGTAACTTTCTAACATCGCTTCAAGTTTGTCCTGAGCACCAATTATCATCTCACTCACCTCCCTTACTGCACCCTGACCACCCAATGCTTTTGTTGTCCAATGGGCATGTTTACGAACAAAGTGATGAGCATCACCTACAGCAATAGCTAAGCCTACCTTTGTCATAATTGGAAGATCAATAACATCATCTCCCACATATGCAATATTCTTAGGATCAAGCTCTGTTTTTTTCAGTAATTCACGAAAAGCAGGACGCTTATCTCGGTAGCCCTGATATATCAAGGCGGGTGAAATCTTTAAATTTTCCGCACGGTGCAACACAAGCTCAGAGCTACGGCCTGTAATGATTGCAATATCAATCCCTGCATCTTGCAACATACGAACACCATGCCCATCCTTTGAATTAAATGCCTTGTACTCTTGCCCACTATTATTATAAAACAGGCTACCATCAGTCATGACACCGTCAATATCTAGAATAACCAATTTAATCTCTTTCGCAAGTGCTTGCACGGTATCCACTAGGCAATCCCTGCTTTCAACAAATCATGCATATGTATTATCCCAATTAATTGCTTTTCTTCTGTCACAACGGGTAGAGCAGTTATTGATAACGCTTCCATCTGGTTTAATGCATCAACAGCCAAGGCATGTTCAGTAATACTTGAGAAATCACTTACCATTACCTCACCAATCAAGGCGCATTTTAAATCAATTCCTTGCTCAAACGTACGACGTAAATCACCATCTGTGAAGATACCCAATAAAATATTGTTATCGTCAACAATAGCAGTAATCCCCAAACCTTTCCCTGTGATTTCTAAAATAGCTTTTTCAAGCGACAACTCTGGCTTAACTTTTGGAATATTATTCTCGGTATGCATTAAGTCTTTTACATGCACTAATAAACGCTTTCCTAGACGACCACCAGGATGCGAGCGAGCAAAATCATCAGAAGTAAAGCCTCTAGCATCTAATAACGCAATTGCCAGTGCATCACCCATCACTAAGCTGGTTGTTGTGCTTGATGTGGGAGCAAGATTGAGAGGGCATGCTTCCTTATCAACTGCAATATTCAAGTGAAAATCTGAAGCCAGTGCTAATTCAGAATCAGGTTTTCCCGTAAAAGAAATTAACTTAATACCCAACCGTTTTATCATGGGCAAAATAGCAAGAATCTCTTCACTCCTACCCGAATTGGAGAGTGCAATAACCACATCATCCGATGTAATCATCCCTAAATCACCATGACTAGCTTCCCCTGGATGAACAGCAAAAGCAGGTGTTCCTGTACTTGCCAAGGTAGCAGCTATTTTGTTTCCAATATGTCCAGACTTCCCCATACCTGTGACAATGACTCGCCCCTGACAATGAAGAATAGTACGGCACGCTCCAACAAATTGCTCATCCAAACGTTCTGGCAATTTGTTAAGTGCCGCTATTTCTTCTTCTATAACAGCTCGTCCAAGCGCAATGTAATCATGTTTACCCATCTGTTACTTATGCACTGGTTGCTTGTATGTAAAGATAGATTTCATAAGCAACAAAGCCTAAAAATAATACAATTCCTTTCCATCGATTAATCACATATTTATACCAACAGCCGACTCCAAAAATGAGCAACAATGCTGTTATGCCCATCATAATAGGTAAATCTCGTGTAAGTACGCCATCAGGAATCACATTTGTTCCAATGATGCCAGGAATCGCTAAAACACCAAGTGTGTTAAACATATTAGAGCCAACAATCGTTCCCACAGCAAAATCTGTTTCACCTTTTACGGCACTACTAATGGATGCTGCTAGTTCTGGCAAACTGGTGCCGATCGCAACAACCGTCAAACCAATAATCAAATCACTCACGCCAAAATAAACCGCTATTTGCGTTGCAGACCACACTAATATTTTTGAGCTTGCAACAAGTAAAAGTAGTCCACCTATTGTCCAAAGTATTGAGGGCTTAAGATCCATAGCTTCAGGCAACTCGGCACAAGCTTCAGTTGCCAAAATTTTATTGGGGGACTGAACTACAGAAAGATAGACAAGAAGACTCATCACTAAAACAAGCATAATTGCCAGAATCCAGCCATCTAATCTTGAAAAATTATTATCATTATAAAGCAACCAAAATGCTAAAGCCCCAGAGAGAAAGACTATCGGTAATTCAATTTTTACTGTACGGGAGTGCACTGGTAGCTTAACAATTATCGCTGTTACGCCTAATACAAGAGCTATATTTGTAATGTTAGAACCAATTGCATTACCTATCCCCAAACCAGGATTCCCCTGCAATGCAGCCGTTCCAGAGACAAGCAATTCGGGGGCGGAGGTACCAAAACCAACCACCAACATCCCAACCAGCATAGGCGATAAACCAAGGTTACGAGCTAAACCCGCAGCACCATCAACAAAACGATCAGCACTCCAAATTAATAACAACATGCCCACAATCAGAAGTATAAAAGGGATTAGTAAGGTTGACATAGTGACTATAAACTATTTTTGGGAAAGCGTGGATTATACATAATAGTGGGAATATTTCATTGCCCGCAGAAAAAATCAGAAACTATGTACTGATAATGGGATAATCGCAAAATTTGAATTACTCGCTATTTAAAGAAGTCTCAAGTATCGCCACAGCTGTTTCAACAAAATGTGGGCAACGCTTTTTAAACAGTTCTTTTTCTCTCGCTTGCTTATAACCTTCAACTTGACTGATATCACAGTCCAATAATTCTTTACAAATTAAACTGCCGTGCTTACCTTCAAAAGCTTTAGAAAAATCCTGAACCGTATTAAAAGTCACCTCTTTTGATTCATGATCTCCTGCCTTACCTGAACTTTTATCCAAGCCAATAACTAAGATACTACCCGTAACTGCACCACAAGTGTTAGCCATACGCCCCATGCCACCTGCTAAACCTGTTGTTAATTTCATCGCTTGTTCGACATCTAAACCATACTTCTCACTATAACTTGTAAGAACTGCTTGAGCACAAGAATATCCATCACAAAATCGATTTGCTGCTTGTTGAGCTTTTTTCATCGTAGTCATTATTATTTATACTGCAACAGGCGCTTTAATGTGCGGATGACTTTCATAACCTTGCACCTCAAAATCATCAAATGTGAAATCAAAAATAGATTTTACATCAGGGTTCAATTTTAACGATGGTAGTGGCAAGGGATCACGGCTCAATTGTAAATCAACTTGTTCCATGTGGTTTGAGTACAAATGTGCATCACCCAAGGTATGCACAAAATCACCCACCTCTAGGTCGCAAACTTGAGCCATCATATGCACCAATAAAGCGTAGGATGCAATA
>JALVRY010000280.1 GCA_027024625.1 Thiotrichaceae bacterium | reverse complement strand
CTTCAAAAGCCGCCAATAAACGTCTTATCAAACGACTGATTGGTGTCCCAGGAGATGAAATTTTAGTGCGTAATAACCAGTTATTTGTCAATGGTATTGCTGCAAGTTATGAAGATATTGGGGGAACGGAAATTTCACCTTTACGAGAAGAAGATCGAGAGACAGGTGTTTATGCCATTGAGAAAATGGGAAATAGTCTTAATCATTTGATGCAAGTTAAGCCGATGTTAGTGAGTCCCTATAAGAATTTTGGTCCTGTAACTGTTCCCGATAATAAATATTTTGTTATGGGCGATAATCGAGATAATAGTGCGGATTCCCGATACTATGGATTTGTCCCTCGTAGTGAAATACGAGGGAAGGCAACTAAAATACTGCTTTCAATTGATATGAATGATAAATATCAGCCCCGTAGCGAACGATTTTGGGAAAGGTTGCGGTGAAAAAAAATCAAATAGACGACACAGCTGACATTATCACCAGCTTACAGCAGGTGACGGAGTCTTGGTCGCTATTTGAACGAAAACAACTAATAAGATGGCGAATTCGTTTCTTCCTAAGCTTAGTTATTGCTGCTGTTGTCTATTCTCTCTATCCTCAAGCCACATGGATTTGGTGGTTGGTACTAGGTTTATCAGCTTTTTCTCTGATAGCATTTGCAACCACACGTTATTTAGTCCGCCAAAAATTAGCGGAGGCACATCAAAAGCTCAACTTGCTGAAAGAACTGGAGCAAAGAAACCACCACTATGATGATGTGGTTTCGGATAGTGACGAGCTTTCTAGTTCTGTTAGTAATTCTGATTAGTATTCACCTTTTAACGCCCTTTCCCCTTATAAATTTTCCAGTTTGCCCATTATAATCAGGCTATTCAGTAAAATATGTTTTACAATTATCGACATCACCGTAGATAACGCACCACTAAATGAAAAAACTACTGGGTATTAGCCCTTTAATCGGCACAGTAATTACTATTATCCTTGTTAATATTGCATGGGATAAAAATCCTAATGGCGAAATTCACAGCCAAGGAATCATTCATTGGGAAACCATTCTGCCGATTATTTTATCCAGCTGGATTCTCAGCACGCTTGCCAGCTTTGCGGCTTTGTTTGCCAGTTATTTGCTGTATCGTTTTTTCTATCATGTCTATTTATATTTAAGCCGTAATCATGACGAATAATAACTACGATGTGCTGATCATTGGTGGTGGGATGGTCGGAGCAAGTATGGCTGCCGCTTTGTCGCCATTAAAACTAAAAGTTGGTTTGGTCGATGCATTTGCTTTTAATACAAAAGAAGTACAGCCAGCTTATGATGATAGGTCTATTGCTTTATCCTATGGTTCTAGCCTTATATATCAAGGCATTGGGATATGGAAGCAAATAGAACAAGCAAGTGCTCCTATTGATCATATTCATGTTTCTGATAAAGGGCATTTGGGTGTAACACGTCTGCACGCAAATAGAGAGAAAGTTCCAGCCTTAGGTTATGTCATCGAAAGTCGTGTGCTGGGCAAAGCGCTTTATAGTCATCTACTAGCAAGTCAGGTTAAACTTATTGCGCCTGCTAAGCTTATAAAGTTTGAACAAGGTGATACTTATAATGATGTTGTTATCGATAAAGAAGGTAAACAACAAGAATTACGTTGCAAATTATTGATTGCATCCGATGGTGCACAATCATTTGTTCGTAAGCAATTAGGCATTCCAAGTCAGCAATACGACTACCAACAAAGTGCCATTATTGCCAATGTTAGCACGGATCAAGCTCATAATAATTGGGCGTATGAGCGTTTTACTGATAACGGTCCGCTTGCCTTGCTTCCACTTCCTAGTCAAGATGGTCAACAGCGTTTGTCACTGGTGTGGACACATAAAACACCGACGGTTGAATCAACAATGGCACTATCAGATCAGGATTTTTTAGCAAAGCTCCAAGATCGATTTGGCTATCGCTTAGGTAAGTTTATAAAAGCGGGCAAGCGTTCTTGTTATCCATTGCATTTATTAAAATCAGAGCAAGACATAGCAAAGCGAAGTGTGTTGATTGGTAATGCCTCACACTTGCTACATCCTGTTGCAGGGCAAGGGTTAAACTTAGGTTTACGCGATGTTGCTGTGCTTGCAGATTTACTTGCTAAAGCCGTAGACTCGGGTGCAGATTATGGGGACAAAGAATTGTTGCAAAGCTACCAAAAAAGTCGAAAGCCAGATTATGATAGCGTAATTTCCTATACTGATACCTTGGTGCATCTCTTTTCAAATGATTTTCCTCCATTAGCACATTTACGTGCAGGGGGCTTACTGGTTGTTGATCGTATTCCGAGCTTGCGTAAGCTTCTGGCACAGCGCAGTATGGGGTTAAAACATCGACAATCTCGGTTGGCACGGGGGATACCACTTTCATGAAGAAATATGATGTTATTATTGTTGGTGGGGGAATGGTCGGCTCTAGCTTAGGCTGTTTACTGGCTAAAGCAGGTATTCATGTCGCTGTTGTTGAAGCCTTTGAGCCAAAATCTTTTGACGTGGATGCTCCGCATGATTTGCGTGTTTCTGCTATCAGCCCATTTTCTCGTTCTGTGCTAAGTGATGCAGGTGCATGGCAAAGTATAGAAGCTATGCGCTTATCGCCTTATGAGCAGATGCATGTATGGGATGGCGTGGGTAATGGTGAAATTCATTTTGATGCGGCTGAAATTGGTGAAGCTCAATTAGGGCACATCATTGAAAACCGTGTTATTCAGTTAGGCTTGGTGAAAGCATTACAAAGTTACGAGACAGCTGAGCTGATTTGCCCCGCTCATCTGAAAAATTTTACAATTGAAGAAAAAACAGTATTTGCCACATTGAGTAATGGGGAAGAATTGTCAGCTTCATTAATTATTGGTGCTGATGGTGCAAGATCTCGTGTGCGTGAATTAGCAAAAATTTCTGTGAATAGAAATGATTATGGACAAAGTGGCTTGGTTACTGTTGTAGAAACAGAAATGCCACATCAAAATACTGCGTGGCAACGATTCATTTCCACGGGACCAATTGCCTTTTTACCACTTAATCAAAACCAAAGTTCTATTGTGTGGACGCTACCTTCTGATAAAGCAGACTATATGCTCGCTCTGGATGATGATGCATTCAAAATTCAGCTTGAAGAGGCTATTGAATATAAACTTGGTAAAGTACTATCTGTTGCTCAACGTGCCGCTTTTCCACTAAAAGGCTCACAAGCGGAATCTTATGTTCGACCGAATATTGCCTTAGTAGGAGATGCTGCACATACCATTCATCCCTTGGCAGGACTGGGAGTTAACCTTGGTTTTAAAGATGCGGCAAAACTTGCAGAGATATTATTAGCAACTTCTTCAGTATCAGAAATGGGTGATTTTAGTATATTGCGTCAATATGAGAGAGCAAGGCGTGGAGATAATGTTATCACCATGAAAGCGATGGAAGCCTTTAGTTCTTTATTTGCTAATACGTTTTCCCCTATTCAACAAGTTCGGAATATTGGATTGAACTGGATTAATCAAAATAACATTATTAAACAGGTTTTTATTAAACAGGCTATGGGGAAGTAGCCTTTATGAAAACATCTAGTTTTATTACGGCAATAATATGGAGTGCTGTGAGTGTATTGTTGCTATGGCTAAGCTACACCGCTTATATGCAAGGTTATATTCGTTTTAATTACCCTAGTGAAAAGAAATTTCCAATACGTGGGATTGATATTTCACACCATCAAGGGCAAATAGATTGGAAGCTGTTGCAACAAGAGAAGATACAATTTGCTTATATCAAGGCGACAGAAGGGGGAGATCATAATGATCGTCTATTTGAACAAAATTGGAAAAATGCACAAAAAATTGGCTTAGTCACGGGGGCATATCATTTTTTCACATTTTGTCGTTCTGGGGAGGATCAAGCAAAGAATTTTATTAGTACTGTTGATAAAAAAGCTGTGCAACTTCCTCCTGCTATTGATTTAGAGTTTGGTGGAAACTGTAGCTCAGTTCCGCAACGTCCTGTATTGCTATCTCAGTTACGTGTATTTATTGATAAGGTAGAGAAAGCATATGGAAAATCTCCCGTTATTTATGTAACGAATGACACCTATGCTCGTTTTATTTCTGGTGAAAACTTACAAGGTCTGTCGATTTGGATACGTAATATTTATAAGCAACCTGAATTATCCGATGGTAGACGATGGACTTTTTGGCAATTTGCCCATCAAGCAAGATTAGCTGGAATAAAGGGGATTGTTGACCTGAATGTATTTAATGGAAATGAAGAGCAATTCAACGTTTTTTTGTCTGAAAAAGCTATTAAAAAGTAGAAGAGGCTATCTAACAAATAATTTGCTAGATAGCTTTTTAATTTATTTCTCTACAGCTAAGCTCTTCAATTCAGTATGAAGCGGGAGTAACTCCTCTAATGCACGTTTATAAACATTGCGTTTAAAATAAACAACATTCTTTGCGGGCATCCAGTAATTGACCCACTTCCAACCATCAAACTCCGGCTTTTCTGTGGTTTCAAAATCTAAACGCGACTCATCGCAAAGCATCCGAACTAAAAACCAACGTTGCTTCTGTCCTATGCAAACTGGTTTTGAATAACGGCGAATCATATGTTTTGGCAAACGGTAATGTAACCAATCTTGAGTTGATCCTAACACTTTCACATGCTCAGGTTTTAATC
>JALVRY010000279.1 GCA_027024625.1 Thiotrichaceae bacterium | reverse complement strand
TCCTCCCCATAGCCCTGCTATGACTCGTCATGATGCCTTGTTCTCAAGAATTTATCCTCGCCAGAGTTATTTGCCGTAATCACCGTTCACTGTACTAGCTGTGTAATTTACAAGGAAATTTCCATAATGTCACACTACAAAAGATGAACTGGGGGATTTAAGCTTTTCCGCATAGAGAGTGTTAAATTTTTGTCCCTAAGAAGCAGGAAAAACTCCCGTGGAAATATAGCGATCACCTCGATCACAGATAATGGCGACAATGGTTGCATTTTGGACTTGTTGAGATAATCGCAGTGCAGCGGCGACGGCTCCGCCAGAGGATATGCCGCAAAATATACCTTCTTCTGTGGCTAGGCGACGCATAGTATCTTCCGCTTCGTTTTGTGTCATATCGATTTTGAGATCAACACGGCTGTCTTGATAAATTTCAGGTAGGTATTCAGGAGACCAGCGACGGATGCCGGGGATGGCCTCCGCATTGCTTTTAGGTTCTACGCCAACAATTTGTATATCGGAATTTTGTTCTTTCAAGTAACGTGATGTTCCCATAATTGTGCCTGTTGTCCCCATCGCACTAACAAAATGGGTGATTGTGCCTTGTGTATCTTGCCAGATTTCAGGTCCTGTGGTTTCGTAGTGTGCAATTGGATTGTCGGGGTTGGAAAACTGATTTAATAATTTCCCTTTGCCTTCTTTATCCATTTTTTCAGCAAGGTCTCTCGCTCCTTCCATACCGCCATCTTCTTCAGAAACAAGAATCAGCTCTGCTCCGTAAGCCTTCATCGAAGCACGTCGTTCTTCGCTCATCTTAGCTGGCATGATTAAGATCATCTTATAACCTTTAATTGCCGCAGCCATCGCAAGGGCAATTCCTGTATTGCCGCTAGTTGCTTCGATTAGTGTATCGCCCGCTTTAATATCGCCTCGTTGCTCTGCACGATTAATCATACTGAGAGCAGGACGATCTTTGACTGATCCCGCAGGGTTATTGCCCTCTAATTTGACTAAGATGGTATTACTACTATCAGCTGCTAATAAGCGTTGCAGCCTCACGAGTGGGGTTTTGCCGATAAAATCTTCAATGGTTGGGTAATGCATTTTTTATTGCTAGGACTCAGGAGAATCCTTGATTGTATGAGGTTTCAATAAGAAATAAAACCGTGTTCCCACACCAACCTTGCTTTCTACATGCAAGGTAGAGCCATGCAAAACGAGTAATCGTTGTGTGATTGCCAAGCCTAAGCCACACCCATCGCGTCGTACTTTTTTACCATCAATGGCTCGGTAATAAGGCTCAAAGATATAAGGCAGTTCAAGTTCTGGGATGCCTTGCCCGGTGTCTTCAATAGAAATCTCGACTGATTGATCCTGCATGGCGGTAATCAATGTTGTAACAGTTCCCCCTGTTGGCGTATAAAAAATAGCATTGCCGATAAGGTTTTGTAGGATGCGCTCTAAGTATGCGACATCGGCATAAACACTGAGATTCATGTCTGGGCATTCCATAACAAGGTGGATGCCTTTTTCATTGGCCAGTTCGGATAAGCTAGCGTAAAGGTCACTCAGTAAATCGGATAAAATAAAGTCTTCTTGCTGTATTTGTATTTCCCCGTGATCTAAGCGGGCTAGCTCGAATAATTCATCAATCATTTTGCCTAATTGCTTGTTACTTCGTAGACTATTATCGATAAATTCTTGGCGTTTCTCAGGGCTTAGGTCATTATGCTTATCGGATAAGGTTTCTAAATAGGCTCGCATTCCAGCCAATGGTGTGCGTAGATCATGGGAAACATAAGCAAGGAATTCTCGGCGTAATTTATCTTGTTCTTCTAAATGCTGAAGCTGGGAAACCATCTGTTTTCCCATACGTTGAAAACTTTGGTGAAGTCGTTGCAATTCATTATCCCCCTGCTTTTTAGAATCATCAAAGTTAGGCAGTTTTTTAAAGCCTGATTTTTCAAATAACGTAACTTCTCGGCTTAGACGGTTAAGGGGACGAGTCATGGCATAAAATAGAATAAGCGTTGCAGCAAGCAAGAAAATCAAAGCCACAATAAAACTTTTTAGGCTGATGCTCCATGCCTTATTAAGTGATAAATTGGTAACGATTGTGTCATAGTCATCTCCTCCGATGATGATATATAAATAACCTTTTAATTCTTTTTGTTTATTTTCTATTTTAGCGGCAGAGAAGACTTTCTTTTGCCATTCGGAACGCGGATTATCGCCTAAGATTGGTAGGGTATCTTTGGCAAGCAGTTTTTTGATAGGGTTTATATCAATTGTCTTTCTTTTGATTTTATCTTCTGGGGCGGCATAGGTAATAACCTTTCCTTGTGGATCTAAAATATATAGTTCAGTGCCTGGTGCTAATTGCATTAGGCGACTAAACGCTTCTTTGATCATGTCATCATTAAATTTTCCGTTAGAAAGTACGCCAATATCTTTAATAACATAGTCGGCTAGATTTAGGTTAAGCGTTTGCCATGTTTCTTTTTGAGCCTCCTCATAAGACTCTTGAAAAAGTGAAATAACATAGGCTCCTTTGAGTATAAATATAACAAGTAGAGCAAGGGCTAGTCGGCTGTAAAGACCCTTAAACATTAAGATGAACTCGCAAATTTATAACCAACACCCCAAACAGTTTGTATGAAGTCAGGTTTATTATCAGTGCGTTTGAGTTTGTTTCGTAAACGGTTGATATGTGTGTTAACGGTATGTTCATAGCCCTCATGACTGTAGCCCCAAACGGAATCTAATAATTGATTGCGGGAGAAAACTTGGTCAGGATGCATGGCAAGGTGTAGCAATAAATCAAACTCGCGGGCGGTTAACTCAACGCTAGTATTATTCACCTTGATTAAGCGATGCGATGGGTGAATATAAAGCTCATCGAAGACTAGTTCATTGCTAGGTTCACCTTCAGCTGTTGCTTGGCTATATTGTGATCGGCGTAATAATGCCTTAACTCTGGCGATACATTCACGCAAGCTGAAAGGTTTTGTTAAATAATCGTCAGCTCCCAGCTCCAAACCAATGACACGATCTGCTTCGCCACTCATCGAGGTTAGCATTAATATAGGTACAATCGGACGCTTTTGTCGTAGCTCTTTGCAGATGTCTAATCCGTTATAATTTGGCAGCATGATGTCTAATAGTACTAAGTCATATTCTTCGTTAAGGAGAAATTCTTTTGCTTTGAGTCCATCGTCAATATGTGTGACTTGATAATGTTGTTCTTTCAAATGCAGGCTAACCATATCCGCGATAGATTGATCATCTTCAACGACAACGATGTGCTCCATGAAATTGTTCCTTTGATTCTTACCTGAATCCGTGACTTCAATGCGGCAGATAGCACAAGCTACTGATTCCACAGCGGTTTAAAAAATGCCCGCTTAACCTACGGGTGAAGCTAAGATTTTTTAAAATCCACTGTGAAACCAATATATTGCACTCTCTTATCCGCATTGAGGTCACCGATTCAGGTATTATTTAAAAACGTAACGAATGGGCTTTATAAACTGGAAGCCGTATGAGCGAATAAATCGTTCAGATAATAAAATAGCTAAAATTACTGCGTAGATAAAAGGTTCACGTGTATCTGCCTTCACTAGCCACCAGAAGTGTAATACCGCAAACAGCGAAATAGGGTAGATTAGTTTATGCAGGCGTAGCCAGTTTTTACCCAGTTTACGCATTGCTGCTGTCGTTGATGTGACTGCTAAAGGAATCAGCAGAATAAATGACAGCATGCCGATGGTAATAAAAGGGCGTTCGAGTATATCCAGCCATATTTCTTGCCAATCAAAAGATTGTTCTAACCAGAGATAGATACTGAGGTGCAGTACGCCATAAAAGAAGGTAAAAAGCCCTAACATACGACGTAATCGCAGTAACTGAGCCATACCTGTTAGACGGCGTAATGGTGAAATCGCTAGGGTGATGAGTAAGAATCGTAATGTCCAATCGCCAAGGTCACGAATGATATATTCAACAGGGTTTGCACCTAGAGCATCATTAAATAAGCCCCACACCAAGTATGCTACAGGCAATAAGGCTGAAATAAAAAACAGAGGTTTTATTACTTTTGTGAAGTAGGGTTCAGGAATTCTCATTATTAGTAAAACTTCTTTAAATCCATGCCTTTATATAAGCTGGCAACCTGTTCTCCATAGCCATTAAACATTAATGTGTCGCGTTTTAAAAACTCACCAATACGGCGTTCACGCTTTTGACTCCAACGTGGATGAGGAACATTAGGGTTTACATTGGAATAAAAACCATACTCCTCAGGGATGGACTTAGTCCATGCAGATACTGGCTGTTTTTCGACAAAGCTTATTTTGGCGATGGATTTAATGTTCTTAAACCCGTACTTCCAAGGCACAACTAAACGTAGTGGTGCACCATTCTGTTTTGGCAAATCTTTACCATAAATGCCCGTTGCTATAATCGTTAAAGGGTTCATTGCTTCATCCATACGCAAGCCCTCAACATAAGGCCAATCAAGAATAGGGCGACGTTGACCTGGCATGTGCTTGGGGTCATGTAAGGTTTCAAAGCGAACATACTTCGCTTTAGATGTTGGCTGGAATCGTTTAATCATTTCACTGAGCTGGAAACCCTGCCAAGGGATAATCATCGACCAGCCTTCCACGCAACGAAATCGATAAATACGCTCTTCAATATCCTGTGGTTTGAGAATATCTTCTAAGG
>JALVRY010000278.1 GCA_027024625.1 Thiotrichaceae bacterium | reverse complement strand
TGATGTACAACCGCCACCGGCTGAGGAAATTGTTCAAAAAACACTAGATATTAGTGCAGCAGCAGAACCTCAAGCAATGCCAACTACTCCAAGTTATTCATTAGATCAGTCGGTCGCTATGGATTCTCGTCCGCTAACATTAGAAGATGAAGGCGGAGTATTGTCTAATGATTCCATTGACTCAACAGTAGTGGCGATTGATAGTGCTGAAAAAAAAGAGAAGAAAGGTTTACTGGGTAAATTATTTTCTCGGAAAAAGAAAGAATCTCAAGAACAGATCCAGATAGCAGATGAACAAGAAAAGAAAAGGGGCTTATTTGGAAAGTTGTTTTCTCGAAAGAAAAAAAATGAAAAAGAGCAAGTGGCACAAAAAACAGAAGGGGGAATAGAGAGCTGGTATCAAAACCGACAGAATGCCTCAGTAAATAATCAGCCGGTCGAAAACTTACAAGCACAAGCCGCACAGGGAGATAGTGAATCTCAATATCAACTTGGATTAATGTATCGTGCAGGGAATGGTGTCGAAGAGAATGTATATCAAGCTATTCATTGGTTAACGCGTGCTGCAAATGCAAATAATGCAAAAGCTCAATATGCTCTAGCGATGCTATATCGAGAAAATATGAGCAATCCTGATGATGGAAAAAAGGCTGTATCTTGGTATCGACGTGCAGCGCAAGCGGGTAACGCTGATGCTCAGTATAGTTTAGGCTTATTATATGCTAATGGAGATTTAGTTAAGCAAGATGAAAATCTTGCAAAAAAATGGTTCAAGCTGTCATCTGAGCAAGGCAATATGCCTGCAAGAATTGCATTGATTGCTTCAGAAGGTGCTTTTACACCTCAAAGCAATCCTAACTCACAAGTCTCAATGCCAACTGAAATAACTACGGCAGAGACACCAGTAGAAATTACAGAACAAGCTCCCTTAGAAATTGGAAGTACAGCAGCAACGGAAATTACTGAACCTAGTCAAACACGTTTTATAGATGAACAAAAGCCAGTGGTGCAGCTTGCCGAGAATGCAGAGAAGTTGGAAGAGCCACAGGAACAAATCCGTGTTGCGAGTATTACTGCGCCAACACCAAGACCCATTCCTGCAAAAGAAGTTGCTTCACCAAAACAAGAAGTAGTAAAGAACATACCGAAACATACAACACCGTCTGTTTCTGCTTCTGGTGTTAATAAAGATAATGCACATCTGGGGCAGGAAGACGCAGACATAGATGTTGCTGCTATTAGACGAGGAGCTGCAGCAGGTGATGCTGAAAGTCAGTTATTATTAGGCTCATTATATGAAGATGGTAAAGCGGGAATGCCCCAAGATTATGAACTAGCAGCAGAATGGTATCGTAAAGCGGCAGATCAAGGGTTTGCACAAGCTCAATATAATTTAGGCTTACTCTACGAAGATGGTAGAGGCATGGATCAGGATTATTATGAAGCAGCACAATGGTACAAACGTGCATCGAATAATGGTTTCTCTGAAGCTCAAAATAATCTTGGTGTCTTATATATTATGGGGAAAGGTGTAATAAAAGATCGAAATAGGGCGGAGCTAATGTTTAGACGTGCCGCAGAACAAGGTAATCCAAACGCTCAGCGTAATCTTGATATGCTACTAAAAGCTCCAAGTGAATAGCTTATGGGTGAGAATAAAGTGTTGCTTCCAATATTTAGGGCTTGATTAAATGCAATAACTTCCTTGAGGCAAATGCTATCTTAGACTCGCATGCCAAGAACAACGCTGATGGTTTTATGCTTGTGATTCCGAAGGATACCCAAGGTGACTTTTTCACCAACCCGCATAAGTCCTAGGGCGTTATGCAATTTGTTCGATCCATAAACGGCTTCGCCATTGTAAGTCAGAACAATATCGCCTGCTTTCAAGCCCGCTTTATCAGCAGGTGAGTCTGTAAGTACAGTGGTGATGACGGCTCTAATTTTATCATCAAGCATTATGTCATCGATCATAATGCCTATTTGACCGCGCTTAACCTCGCCATATTTTGCAAGCTGTTCGACAACGGCTTTAGCCATGCTGCCAGGTATAGCAAACCCTATACCTGTATTACTGTTATTAGCGCCAACAATTGCACTACTGATACCAACAAGCTTGCCATTCATGGAGACAATTGCACCACCCGAATTCCCTACATTAATAGCGGCATCTGTTTGAATGAAATCTTCATAACCTTCCAAGCCTAAACCTGAGCGTCCTAATGCGCTGACAATACCAAATGAAACACTGTGATCTAAACCAAAGGGGCTACCAATGGCGACAAGAAAATCACCTGTCTCAAGTTGTTTGTCAGCATTTGTTAAAGGTAGAGCAGATAATTTTTTGGCAGTAATTTTAAGTAGGGCGAGGTCAGTTTCAGGATCAGTGCCTACAATTTTTGCATTAACCTGTCGTCTATCTTGCAATGTAATGATTGTTCGCTGAGCATTTTCTACATTATGATAATTCGTTACGATTAAGCCCTTTTTTGCATCGATAATAACGCCGGAGCCTTGGCTTTGCTCCATGCATTTTTCCAGAGGGTTTTTATCAAGTTCAAACTGCTTCCTTATCTTGGGATTTTTGGGTAGAAATCTCGTGCAGTTGACATTCTTTCCTTCAGAAAAGACGTTAACAACAGCGGGTAATACACCTCTAAGCATTGGGGCGGTAGATGTTTGATGGCTAGCTTTGCCAAAGCCCGGGGTTATGGTTATTGAGCAGGCACTGATGGTGCTTATACTTAGTAAAGCAATGCAGTAGAATGAACGCTGAATGATATGTTGTACAATCATACCTAAAACCCCACAAAGACAAGTTTGCCCTGTTAAACAGTAGCTTTGCCAAAAAACATCATATATGTGTAAAAATAATACGGTGTAGCATTCTTGCCACAACGCCTCCTAATGATAGCATCAAAACTGAATTTAGTCTTAATCTTTTAGTCTTGTTTTTAATTAAAATCAGTCATTTAAAATGAATTAATATATTTTGACTTCAATTGTGATACACCAAATTCAACTTTCCGTAGTCGGCTTGCTATGCTCAGTTAGCCACCTAATATATACTTCAGCTTTTGTTAATCTCCTCTCTAAGCAAATATGTCTATTACGAAAGCACAAAAAACTGCAGAAATACTCACAGAGGCTTTGCCTTACATTCAAAAATATTCAGGAAAAACTATTGTTATCAAGTATGGTGGTAACGCCATGATTGATGAAGATCTTAAGCAAAGTTTTGCCCAAGATATTGTTCTATTAAAGCAAGTTGGCATTAACCCTGTTGTCGTTCATGGGGGGGGGCCACAAATTGGTAATATGCTTAAACAGATTGGTAAAGAAAGTCATTTTATCGATGGTATGCGTGTTACTGATAGTGAAACAATGGATATTGTTCAAATGGTATTGGGCGGGCTTGTTAATCAACAAATAGTGACGATGATCAATCAGGCAGGCGGCAGGGCAATCGGATTAACGGGCAAAGATGGGAATTTGGTTCAAGGAAAAAAATTATCCATAAAAAAGCAAGCTGCTGATAGTTTTCCACCTGAGATTATTGATCTTGGTCATGTTGGTGAGGTTGATAAAATTAACGCGGGTGTTGTAAAAATGCTAGATGCAGATAAGTACATACCTGTTATTGCTCCAATTGGTGTTGGGCAAGATGGTACTACTTATAATATCAATGCGGATTTGGTAGCAGGTAAAGTCGCAAGTGCATTATGTGCTGAAAAACTTATTTTGCTGACAAATACGCCAGGGGTGTTAGACAAGAAAGGTGACTTATTGACGGGGCTTGATAAGGATAAAATTAATGTATTAAAGGCTGAGGGTACGATCGCAGGCGGTATGATCCCTAAAATACAATGTGCTTTAGATGCGGTAAATGATGGTGTTAATAATTCTGTTATCTCGGATGGGCGTACTCCCCATGCTGTTTTGTTAGAGCTATTGACAGATCGCGGTGCTGGAACATTAATTTATTAGTATTTTTAAATAAAATGTGAATATATTAATCTAACTTGATAACTTTTATTTATAAGTATCTGTTAAATAAGCATAAAGAGGCTGTAAATTCATGTGTGACATCAAGAAGCAGCAGTAATTGATTAATATTTAGTCTATTCTAACACACTTGTTCAGCCTCTCTTCAGCAATGTTTCATTAGATTGCTCCCACATGAGGTATGCGGCATTTCGGTGCTAAATCAGCTTAGATGTAACGGGGGTTATGGATAGTAGCTGATCGACTTGCTGTGTAATCATAAAACAGGGGAAAAGCAATATGCTTTTCAATATTGTCGACCATAAGTGTACAGTGCCAACTTAACCGCATTTGTACTAAAGCAATAACGCCAAACGGCAGGTCAACCATTTTTTAACCATCCGATAATAATTGGGGAATTACTATGGGCTTTAGTATTAATGCACGTCAATCCGTGCGTCGTTTTATTGTGTCTGCAACAAAAGCATCTATTCTTACAACCTTCATGTGGTCTGCGGGCGTTGCACAAGCAGCAACTGTTAACATTCCAGACACATCCACAGGTCATCTATCGACACTGCAAGTAAAAACAGCTGTCAAAAAACTGCATAAAGGACGTATTATTTATACCAAGCGTACAGCGAAGCCAGGTTTTCCAAATTGTCATATTGTTAAGATGATTACGACAACGGGAGAGTTTAAATATATTCGTTACGCTTGCACTGCAAAGTAACTCTCTTTAGAATTTGCCAGCTATTAATAATGCTGGGTAAATTATGAAGACGTTTGGAAAAAATAAGAATGTAAAGGCTGTTGCTCTTGGATTTGGACTTGTTTTATTGGCAAGTTTACAAGGGTGCGGTGGTTCTCAAGATGCAAATCAACAGAGTGATGCCGAAAATTTAGAAACGCTCCAAGCAGATTTGCAAGAGCAGAACTACTTTCTTGTGATTGAACAAACGGCTAGTAATCCTGATAAATATGTTTTAGCAGAAAGGCACGAAACCACAGGTTCAACTCGAGCCGTACTTAAAAAGTTGGATGGTACGGAAGTTGTGATGAGCAACGAAGAGCTTAAAGCTTTAGCAGAAGCAGAAGCTAAAAAGGTTGAAGATGGAAGTTCTGCTTTGATTCAAGAAACCTCAGCAGAGGCGTCTTCTGGTCTGGGTTTAGGTGAGATGATATTGGCATCTGCTGCTGGTTCTCTTATTGGCGGAATGCTCGCTAACAAATTATCACGCAATTCAAATTTCAAACAACGTCAGCAGGCAGCGACTCGACCTGCTGCGGCGATTTCAAAAACGGTCAAGCCACGTCCGAAGCCTAGTGTTCAACAACCGGCAAAACCAAAACCTCGCACACAACAACCGCGTAAGCGCCGTGGTTTCTCATTTGGTAGAAGGCGGAGATAAGTAACTTAACTGTGTATGCGATATTAATTTAAACATTAACCCGTTGATTTTTCGTTCTTTAACTATGCCCTCCTGCTTAGTGCTGTTATTTCAGTTACATGGTTCGAGAATGTCTTGCGTTACAGATCAAAAAATTCCAGCGTAATGATATTAAAAATACAGGGGGAGATTATCAAAGTTTGGTGAACTCCCCGTATTTTAAACCAGTATTTTACACTAGCGATACTTGTGACTGGAATGCTGTCACCTTGGTCATCGTCCAGATGATGTTTTATAGCTCTTTTTAGTAAATTCTCATTACTAAGCGTGATCTTCCTCTATAATACTTTTAGTATCCCATCTCTTTTAATCTCCAAACTCTTTATATATGTTGCAAAGAATCCTATTTATGTTTTTTCTTTCTCTGTTTTTTTCACAAGCTGTTGGTTGTGAGAAGGGAGAGGTAATTAAAATTGGGGTGTTAAGCCATCGTGGTGATGAAATTACAAAGAGAGCATGGAAGCCTACAGCAGAATATCTAACGCGACAGCTATCGGGTTATTGTTTTGAAATACAACCCTTAAAATTTGATGAAATTAATGATGCGGTAGGGAAGGGGAAAGTTGACTTTATCCTAGTGAATCCAGGGATTTACGTTAATCTCGAAGTTCGCTATCGCGTATCACGTTTGGCAACAATGAATAATAGGCGTGGAAATGAGCCTTATAATATTTTTGGTGGGGTAATATTTACCAGTAGTAAACACCCCGAAATGAATTCATTGGAAGATATAGTGGGGAAATCCTTTATGGCGGTTGATAAAACCTCTCTAGGAGGTTTTCAAATGGCATGGAGAGAATTCAATGCTCAAGGCATAAGCCCCTATAGTGACTTCAAATCGGTTCAATTTGGTGAAACACATGATCATGTTGTGATGTCTGTCATCAAGGGGGAAGTTGATGCAGGAACAGTAAGAACAGATATTTTAGAGCGGATGATCACTGCAGGTATAATAAAGAAGGGAGATTTTCGAATATTAAACCAAAGGCAGGATAAGAAATTTCCTTTTATACATAGTACACGCCTTTATCCTGAATGGCCTTTCAGTAGGCTGCAACACACATCGACACGATTGGCTCAAGATGTTGCCATTGCCTTATTGCAAATGCCTAAAAACCATCCAGCTGCAAAATCAGGGAATTATTCAGGCTGGACTGTACCACTTGACTATCAGCCTGTTCATGATTTGTTTAAAGAGCTGGGGCTTTCTCCTTATGAAGAAAAATTCACCCTGTGGGAAGCAGCAAAGCTGTATTGGTACTGGGCAGTGATTAGCTTGCTTGCACTGGTTGTCATGGTGTTTATTACAATATTTGTTACACAGCGAAATCGTTATTTAAGAGGAGAAAAAGCGACATTAGAGCGTCAGAATAAATTAATTCTCGATTCTGTAGCTGATGGAATTTACGGGGTGGATGTTCAAGGTAATTCTACGTTTATTAATCATGCTATGGAAAAGATAACAGGTTGGACTAGCAGCGACCTAATCGGCAAGAATCAGCATAAAATTCTTCACCATACCTATAGTGATGGTAGTCATCATCCTAGAGATAAGTGTCCTGTATATCTAACTTTTAAAGATAATAAGCCTCGTTTTGTTACGGATGATGTATTTTGGAAGAAAGATGGGACAAGTTTCCCAGTTGAATATAGTGCAACACCGATACGAGATGAGAAGGGTAAGACATTAGGAAGTGTTGTCGTTTTCCGTGATATTACTGAGAGAAACCGAGTAGAACAAAAGCGTCAAGAGCATCAAAATCAAATTAACCACGTGGCTCGCCTTAGTACCTTAGGTGAAATTGCATCAAGTATTGCACATGAGTTAAATCAGCCGCTCACCGCAATTTCCACGAATGCAAGAGCCTGTGTACGTATGCTTGAATCAGGCAAGCCACAAACGGAGCGCTGTGCTGATGTTGTTGAAAAAATTGCAATGCAATCTGAGCGTGCGGGTGAGGTCATTCGTCATATCCGGCACTTTGCACATAAAGAAACTTCAAATAAACAAGTAGTTGAAATTTCTAAAATAATCAATACAGTACTAGAACTTTTGAAAGTAGAAATTCAGAAAAATAATATTAATGTAATGACTCATATTGACAGTAGGGTTAAGTGTGTTTTTGCTCAAGATATTCAAATTGAACAGGTTATCTTAAATCTTGTGCGTAATGCGATTGATGCGATGAAAAATACACAGGATGTGGCTAGTATTAAAATAGCGGTGACACCTAAGGGAAAGGACTTAGCAGAGATACGTATTAGTGATACAGGACCTGGTCTGTCGAGTGATATATCAGAACAAATCTTTTCACCTTTCGTTACTACTAAGCCAGAGGGGATGGGTTTAGGTTTATCAATCAGTTATAGTATCATTGAAAGCCACGATTCAATGTTGCACGTGGACTCTTCCGAAGGAGAGGGAGCTAGTTTCTATTTTACATTAGCTACTAAAAATAAATTATGAATGCAGAACAATTAAATAGAGAGCCTATAATATTCATTATTGATGATGATGATGAAGTAAGAGATGCGATCGCGTTTTTAATGGAGTCTGTGGGGTTACAGGCAGAGACTTATTCATCTGCGGAGATATTTTCTGATAGCTTTGATCTTTCTCGCCCTGGTTGTATTATTTTGGATATCAGAATGAAGGGTATGAGTGGCTTGATGTTGCAAGAGCATCTTGCTGAGCAAGTGATTCATCCGCCTATTATTTTTATTACGGGACACGGAGATGTTCCGATGGCAGTCAAAGCAATCAAAGCAGGTGCAATTGACTTTATTCAAAAGCCTTTTAATGATCAGGTGTTGTTGGATAGTGTTTATAGAGCCATTGAAGTGGATGAACAGCAGCGTGGTAAGGCACAAAAACATGCTGAAATTAAACATAAGATGGAGCGCCTGACGCCAAGGGAGAGAGAAGTTCTAGATCTTGTCGTGAAAGGTCATCGCAATAAAATTATTGCGGATGAATTACACATTTCACAATCCACAGTAGAAGTACATCGCTCAAGAGTGATGGAAAAAATGGAAGCTTCTTCTTTGTCTGACTTAATGAGAATGGTTTTGACTGTAAATATTGCTTAGCTGCTTGATCAAAGAGGGAAGGCTGTTTGATGTATGTGTCCGTCTGTATTTTGCCTCAAAATGTAGCTCTAATTTTTAGGGTGGTATTTAGTTAGTATTTGGTGGCAGTGCCTCCAAAAACACACTGAATTGCTTAAAATTATTCTTAATAATCAATTATAAATCTAACAAATAAGCTAAGGGATTAGGGAAAACCCCAATGCAGCTCGGCACATCTTCCAATTGTTTATCTCACCACTTGTTTTATTATTCCTAGCTATTGATAACAAGACGTATTTGTCGTTATCAGTTTAGGTCGGTTGCTACATGACTCTCTCAATCCGTTCTCTGAGCTATGCAGCGACCACATTTATTTCTTAGGAGGGTGTACATAAAAATGAATAACTCACTACGTAAACTAGCGGTGCTTGGGATTGCTCCTGCCGTTATGTTTTCTGCGATGTCGCTTACTGCTGTAGCAACAGCTGGCGATAAAAAAGCAGAGATGACAGGTAAAGAACTTGCATTTGATAGAAAAAAAGGAAATTGCCTTGCTTGCCATCAGATTGCAGGTGGCGATATGGCAGGTAATATTGCTCCAGAGCTTGTAGCCATGTCAGCAAGATTTCCTGATAAAGCTAAATTACGTGCTCAAATTTGGGATGCTCAAGTTGCAAATCCTGATACCTTAATGCCTCCATTTGGAAAGCATAAGATTCTTTCAGATAAAGAAATAGACAAAGTCGTTGAATTTATTTCATCACTATAATTCAGGAGCTGTAATATGATGAAAAAACTACCCCTAATCCTCGGTGTTTGTTTGACTGTAGGCTTGTCTGCCAGTGTTCAAGCAGCTCCAGCAGATGATTTAAAAGTATTCCAAGATTTCTTTAAGAAAAAGTTTCCAGATGTTGCTGAGCAAGAGTTTGCCAATGGTGTTTATGCTGTTGATCCAGTAGGTCGTGAAAGTTGGGAAGCCATTGAAGAATTTCCTCCATACGAGCCTGTTGTTGATGCGGGTAAGGAAATGTGGGAGAAGCCATTCAAAAACGGTAAAACATATAAAGATTGTTTTCCTGATGGACCAGCAATTGCCAGTAAGTTCCCTCACTGGGATAAAGAGAAGGGTATGGTAATGACGCTTCCACTTGCGATTAATAACTGCTTAGAAGCCAATGGTGAAGAGAAGCTAAAGTATAAAAAAGGAAAAATTAATAATATTCTTGGATACATAGCATACGAATCTCGTGGCCAAAAGATTAATGTTGAAATTCCTGATGATCCAAAGGCGCTTGAAGCTTATCAAAAAGGTAAAGATTTTTGGTTAGCTAAACGTGGTCAGTTGAATATGTCTTGTGCGGGTTGTCATGCAATGAATGCGGGGAATAAAATTCGAGCAGATGTCCTAAGTCCTGCTTATGGGCAGCCTACAGGTTTCCCTGTTTATCGTTCTAAGTGGGGGGGCATGGGTACGTTACATCGTCGCTTTACAGGTTGTAATAAGCAAGTTAGAGCAAAACCATTTAAAGCCCAAGGTGAGGAATACCGTGATCTAGAGTATTTCTTAACTTATATGAGCAATGGCTTAGAGCTTAATGGCCCTAGTGCACGAAAATAACGGAGAAATAACATGTTAAAAAAGGTATTAATACTTTCTGTTTTTACAGTCGCTAGTAGCTTTGCCGCCAGCGTGTTTGCAGAAGAGACAGCTGATACTTATAAGGCTGCTTTAGAAACAGCAACAGCAAATCAAAAAGCTGCTGCTGCAGTAGGTGGTGAATGGAGAGACGTTGGTAAACTTCTTAAAAAGGCTGACGAAGCCGCAAAAGAAGGTGATTTTGCCAAGGCGGTAAAATTAGCCAATAAAGCAGCTTTTCAAGGTGAAACGGGTAAAGCACAAATGGAAGCTCAGTCTAATCTAGATTTTCCTAGTTACTTTACAGAGGAACCTGAATAGTTTGGTATCCAAGTCAAGGGTCTTAAGCGAATTTAAGATTCTTGATGATAAAAGTGAATTATGACTTGGAATTAAAGTCCTTATTCATAGTATATGTTATGCAAATGTCTGGGTGAAAAATGATAGTCTGGACTTGCTTGGGCGTTTTTATACATTAGGTGTTAGTAAGTCTCAACCTTTGTAATGATGCTCATAGTGGTTGCTAACATAGCTAAAAACTATATTCATTAACAAGAATTATTGGAAATTTAAGAATGAAACGAAGAAGTTTTGTAAAAGGAACATTGTCAGCGGGTGCTACCAGCTTGGCAGTAGGTGCAGGTCTACTTAGTCCTGCAATGTTATTTGCAGATGATACTGCAAAGAAGCAAGAAGCTGCTGCTGATGCCCCTAAAGCAGATGCAGGTGAAAAAGGCTCTGGTTTTGATATGTCTACTGTCGAGTCGGCAGAAGCCTCTGATCAAATCAAATTGAAAGCTCCAGAAGTTGCAGAAAATGGAGCTGTAGTACCAATTACAGTTGATGCGTCTGCTATTGAAGGTGCAACAAAAATTACATTAGTTGCACCTAAAAACCCAGACCCTCTAGTTGGCTCATTTGAGCTTGGTGAAGGTGTCGTTGCATTTGCATCAACACGCATCAAAATGGGTAAAAGTGGATCTGTTGTTGCTCTTGTTACTGCCGGTGACAAGACGTTTAAAGCGGCAAAAGATGTTAAAGTAACAATTGGCGGCTGCGGCGGTTAATCCAACAGATTTAGGAGTTTAAAAATGGCTGATAAAATTAAAGCCCGTGCGAAAGCGAAAGATGGTCTAGTGACAGTTAAAGCGTTGATGAGTCACCCAATGGAGTCTGGTCGTCGTAAAGACAAAAAGACAGGAGAGCTTATTCCAGCTCATTACATTGAGAAGGTAACAGTAACGTCTGGCGATAAGACACTAATTACTGCTAACTGGACTGGTTCTGTCTCTAAAAATCCTTATCTTGCCTTTAAATACAAAGGTGCATCAGGTGATAAGCTCAAGATTGATTGGGCTGATAATAAAGGTGAAACGGCCTCTATTGAAGCGACAGTTAAATAGATCGCTGGACAAGAAATCCTTATTAAAAACATGAGAATGATTGAGGTTATTTAATAGGGTATTTCTAGTATAGATTCCGTTGCTCCATGCGGGTGACGGAGTTTATCAAAGTTCACATCTTTAGGTAAATTCGCTAATCGTGCAAAGCGATTAAGCAATAACATATAAGTAAAAGTGACACACATCTTTTTACTTTGAAACTGAATCCACATTAGCCTTGTAGATTTAGGTTTTAATCCAAATAACACCAAATTAAAAGCTTCATTAATATGAAGAGGATAGAGATATGCCTACAATGGATCGACGTACATTTTTAAAATTCTTGGCAATGGGTGCAGCAGGTGCATCTGCTGCCACTTTCCCTTTGTTTCAAAATGCCTATGCAGAAGGTGTTTCTCCAAAAGACTTCTATAACATTCCAAAGAAGGGGCAAGCTCGAATTCTTCATACAACAGATTTACATGGACAACTATTACCGGTTTATTTCCGTGAGCCAAATGTAAATCTTGGTGTGGGTAATGCTTACAATCGTCCTCCTCACATTGTTGGTGATAAATTACTAGAAAGAATGAAACTACCCAAAAATAGTATTGAATCGTACGCGTACACATATTTAGATTTTGAAGAGGCAGCAAAAAAATATGGTCGTATGGGTGGTTATTCACACATCAAAACATTACTTGATATGTTGCGTGAGCAAGCGGGTGGTGTGGAAAATACCATAACATTAGATGGTGGTGATTTGTGGCAAGGTTCAGGTACATCATTATGGACGCGTGGTGTGGACATGGTAGAAGCCTCTAATATCCTTGGTGTTAATGTCATGGTTGGGCATTGGGAATTTACTTATGAGGAGCAAGAAGTTTTAAGTAATGTTGCCTTATTTAAAGGTGACTTTATTGGCCAGAATGTTCGCGTTAAAGAAGATTCATTAATGGATGACAAGTATACAGAGCTTGTTGATAAAAATGATGGACGAGGTTTATTCGATGAAGATGAAGGTTATGCTTTTCAACCTTATGTTATAAAAGAAGCGGGTGGAAAGCGTATTGCCGTGATTGGCCAAGCATTTCCGCGTACTGCTAACGCAAACCCACCTGAATTTTTCCCTGATTGGTCATTTGGTCTTCGTGAGGATGACATGAAGGCATTGGTTAAAAAGGTTCGAGCTGAAGAGAAACCCGATGCAGTCGTAATGTTGTCTCATAATGGCATGGATGTAGACATCAAAATGGGAGAAAACATCCCCGGTATTGATGCCGTCTTTGGGGGGCATACGCATGATGGAATGCCAGAGCCTGTCCAAGTTAAGAATAAAGAAACAGGAAAAACCTGTTTGGTTACTAATGCAGGCTCTAACGGAAAATTTGTAGGTGTAATGGATATAGATGTGCAGGATGGCAAAGCCAACTTACATTACAAGATGCTTCCCGTTATTACGAATATGCTTCCCGCTGACCCAGAAATGGAAGCTTATCTAAAGCAAATGCGTGGTAAAAAATATGATGAAAAGATTATTGAGAGCCGTAATCCAGAGCGTCACTTTAGCAAGGATCGTTTAGGTAAATCTTTCAATGATATTTTAGAAGAGAAATTAGCGATTGCGGATAGAACATTGTACCGCCGTGGTAATTTCATGGGAACGTGGGATCAAGTGTTATGTAATGCACTGCGTGAAGAATATAAAGCTGATATTGCTATGTCAGCAGGTGTTCGTTGGGGAACAACAACTCTCAAAGGTGATTGGATTACCATGGAAGATGTTATGACGCAGTGCTCCATGACCTACGCAGAAACCTATGTGAATGAGATGACAGGTAAACAGCTACTTAACGTACTAGAACAAGTAGCAGATAACTTATTTGACCCTGATCCTTATCTACAGTCTGGTGGTGATATGGTGCGTGTTGGTGGTATGGATTACACCATGGAACCGGCAAAAGAGTTATATAAGCGTATTACTGATGCCAAGCTGGACAATGGCGACCCTATTGACCCTGAAAAAACCTATAAAGTTGCAGGCTGGGCGGTGGTTAATCGTACTCCAGATGGGCGCTTGATGTGGGATGTAGTGCGTGATTATATTCTTAAAAATAAGGGTGAAGACGACGTATTAAAATTGCCAAAAATTAATCACCCTAAGTTGGTTGGTGTATCAGATAATCCCGGTATTGCGGATTACCCC
>JALVRY010000277.1 GCA_027024625.1 Thiotrichaceae bacterium | reverse complement strand
GTTCGTCATCCTGCGGACTGATCTTTCGCTTCCAGTTACTCCCCACCCTGCCTCGCGGCAACGCAGTTACTTTCAGCTACAGGGCTATGGCTTTCCCTGACACGGACTTTCACCATGCTAATTAAACTCCTTCGAGGGCGTACCGTTCCCAAATAAATTTGGGAACGCGCTTGAAATTGTTTGGTTCTGACCTCAGGAAATTCGACCCGACTTAATCAGAGATTTCTTTACAAATCATCGAGCAGCATCAATAAACCAGCATGATAAATCAATTCATTTGTTGTAATACCACCAAACTTTTCTTTAATTATACGGATAAGCTTATTTCCATATGTAACACTTATTGCAGCATTGGTGTCCTTAATTCTTTTCATTGAAGAACCAGAAACAAGATGACGAAGTACATCCTTCTCTTTTTCTGTTACTTTATCCAAAATACCAGACAAGAAATGCTGTTGCATCTTAGCATGATACATAACATGCTGATGAAAAATCTCAACGTATCTGGACAACATATAAAATTTTTCATCCACTAGACGCCTATATGTATCTCCCTTGTCTTGACTAATAACACTTATTGCAGCAATACCTCTACAATCATTCATTAGAGATATCGTAATACCATTTTGAATACCATAGTCATGTTTAGCCACTGCAATTACGTTTTTTTCAATATCACTTAACTCACCCCGACGATCAACCTCCCACCAATCTAGCACACCCGTTTCTCCATTTCTGAGACGCTTAATGGTAAAATCATCCTTCTCAAAGTCAGCATCTTCATAATATTTGACAAAACTCGGATCCCGAGAGTCCGATATTTTAAAGATAGGTCTAATTGGCAGCTTTGATTCAACATAAATTTTTGGAACTATCGCATACCCTGTTCCATAAAAACCTAAATCTTGTACTTGTTGATCAAGCACACTAAAAGCCCCCCCCAATGTTTTTGATGCAAGTAAATTATCTATATAATCAAAACACCCACTATCCCTACTACTTCCAATCATCATATTCTACCCCTCAGTATAAATATTGACATTTATTAACATTTTTATTGTCGCATAAATGGAGTACATAAACCTTACATATATGTATAAATATTACACATTTTATATCCAATAAATCATTGTTCTATCTCCTGTGGATTGAAGAGTGCAACAAATAAAATAGAATATTTCTCCGTATACCTTGAAAGCAATATATTTTAACATCATATATACTCATAATGGTTTACGTTTACTGACTACGAGGTTACTATCACGATGCCTGATCCCATAAAAAAAATTATAGGTTTCATACTGTTAGTTGTAACAGTTGGACTCATTTCAATACTTACGTTGTTTAATTAATATGTCTAGTGCTAAACCGTATAACCCAACTCTACATAAAGCACGTTATAAACTGAAAGGTTTAATGCTTTTTATCGTTCCGTTTCCTGTGCTGATTGCAGCTATCATGGACTTAATGCAAGGCAATCTTTCGGGCACAGTCGTCAATGCTGCCGCGTTTGTTGGTTTTATGATTTCCGCCAGCATTGCTCGCTTAGGTTTTAAAAATGAAGGTAAATATTACGAACGCTCTATTGCCCGAGCACCCAGTACGCCCTATAAAACCATCGCAGCCATCTTTTTATCCATCACTACAGGGTTAACTTCTTGGTTATCAATAGGTGATAATATTTTGATTAGCATATTGGTCGGTATTACTGTTTTTATCGGGTTTTATCTTTATTACGGTCTTGACCCTCGCAAGGATAAATCTGGCAATATTCGTTTAGGCGTTACAACGGAGGAAGTCATCCAAGCCTTAGAAGATGCAGAAGTTCGCATTGATGCCATAGAATCTGCTCGCAAACATATTTCTAATCTCGATTTGAATGCGCAACTAAAGCGTATTACCGATAAGGCTCGAGGCATACTAAAAACAATCGAAGAAGACCCTAAAGATTTAGATCGCTCACGCAAGTTCTTAAAAGTCTATTTAGATGGAGCAAAAAAGGTAACCGAAGGCTATGCGAAAGCCAAAGATGTTGAACAAGAAGTTGAGCTAAGCACTAACTTCGCAAATGTACTCGACTCCATCGAAAAGACATTTGATAAGCAACAAGAAGAACTAAAAAAGAACAATCACTTTGACCTCGACGTACAGATCGAAGTCCTCAAAACACAATTAAAACAAGAAGGCATAAAGTAACCACGCCTTAGGAGATAAACAATGGCAACAGAAAAAACACCTGCGACACAAGAACAAACAAACGAGCAGGAAACAGCAACCAGCACACAAGTCGCCGAAGCAGTTGAGTTAGATACAAACGATTTAGCCTCAAGCGACATTGACAATGAACTCGCCACTTTTGATGCAACGGATGAAAATCAAAAACAAGCAATTGCTAGCATTGCCAATGAAATTGATATCAGTGACCGAGGTTCTATCCTTTTCTTTGGCAGTAAAGCTCAAGAGGAGATGAGTAAAATTTCTGAAACGATGTTAGAAGGTGTACGCAATAAAGATTTAGGAGCTGCTGGTGCATCCTTAACCAATATGATTCGCACAATCCGTGAATTTGATGTTGATGATCTCGATCCAAACCGTAAACAGGGCTTCTTTGCAAAAATATTCAGCAAAAATCCTGTCACCGAGTTTATGGATAAATATGAAGATGTGCGTGGACAAATCAACAAGATTACAGATCGATTGGAAGAACATAAAGGCTTACTACTCACTGACATCGTAACACTGGATAAGCTCTACAAAGCCAACCTTGATTACTTCCATCAACTCGAGCTGTATATCGCTGCAGGCGAAGAAAAACTAAAACAGCTTGATGAAACTGAAATCCCCGCACTTGCAAGTAAAGCAGAATCCGACAGCGACAATATGCTAGCCGCTCAAGATTTACGCGACTTACGCAGTGCGAGGGATGATTTAGAACGCCGTGTGCATGATCTTCGATTGACTCGCCAAGTCGCCATGCAAAGCCTACCTAGTATTCGCTTAGTACAAGAAAATGATAAAACACTGGTTGCCAAAATCGACTCTACACTCATCAACACCGTACCACTTTGGAAAAATCAGCTCGCCCAAGCAGTGACTATTTTCCGCATGGGAAGTGCCGCAAAGACAGTGAAGGAAGCATCAGATTTAACCAATGAACTGCTTGAATCCAATGCAGAAACCCTACGCCAAGGCAATGCAGAAGTTCGCACCCAATTAGAGCGAGGTATTTTTGATGTAGAATCAGTCAAGAAGGCAAATGCTACGCTGATCGCAACCATCGACGACAGCCTGCGTATTGCCGACGAAGGCAAAGCAGCACGAGCTAAAGCAGAAGCAGAAATTAAACAAATGGAACAAGAGCTACGCAATGCACTGATCGCTAATAAAGCAAAGGCGGATGAGCAAGCAAAAAAGCTAGAAAATCAAACTAGCTCAGAGGGAGAATAAACATGGGATTTTGGGATAAATTAATGGGTGAATTCATTGATGTCATCGAGTGGCTAGATGATAGCAATGACACCATGATTTACCGTTTTGAACGATATAATAATGAAATCAAATACGGTGCAAAACTCACAGTACGCGAATCACAAGTCGCTGTTTTCATTAATGAAGGTCAAATTGCGGATGTATTAACACCGGGTATCTATGAATTAGAGACAAAAAACTTACCCATCTTATCGACGCTACAACATTGGGACCACCTTTTTGAAAGCCCCTTCAAAGCGGAAGTTTATTTTGTCAATACCAAGCGTTTTGTTGATGAAAAATGGGGAACTAAAAACCCTATTATGTTGCGTGATAAAGAGTTTGGAGCCGTTCGTCTACGCTCTTTTGGTACATACAGTTTCCGTATTACTGATGCGGCTAAATTTATCAAAGAAATTGCGGGTACAGATGGACACTTCACGACAGATGAAATTACCAACCAGCTACGCAATCTCATTATTTCACGCTTTACTAATATCGTTGGAAACAGTGGCATTCCAGTGTTAGATTTAGCAGGAAACTATGACCAACTAGGCGACTTTGTTACACAACGAATTGCACCTGAATTCAATGAATATGGGCTAGAGCTGATTCGTGTATTAGTTGAGAATATGTCCTTACCTCCTGCTGTTGAAGAAGCACTGGATAAACGCACCAGCATGGGCATGGTTGGCAATTTAGATGAATACCTAAAATACCAATCAGCCGAATCACTTGGCAAAGGTGGTAGTGGTAGCAACAGTGCAATGGATATGGGCATGGGCTTTGCGGTGGCAAACAAAATGGCCAACTCGCTCAATACACCATCACAGTCAACCGCAGCCGCTCCCACCCCTCCTCCCTTACCTGAACAACAACTGTGGCATGTTTCAATTGATGATAAAGCATCAGGACCACATGACATCAATAGCCTCAATACGCTAGTTGCGGATGGAAAAATAACAGGGACATCATTAGTTTGGACAGAGGGAATGGAAAACTGGCAGGCAGCTAATGAGGTTGATGCCTTAGCAAATATTTTTAGCAAACCTACACCTCCACCGTTACCTTAAATTAAACTAAATTTAAACCTGTGACTTCACTATACCGTAATGAAGTCACAGATTTAGCTTAGGCGGAAATAATTATGATTGAGTAGGATGTGATGCTTTAGAGACTGTGCAAGTATTCTGGGACTGCGAAAAAATGAGGAAAAATTTTCCAGATTTTGTTTAAAAATGAAGGTATCAATCGTTG
>JALVRY010000276.1 GCA_027024625.1 Thiotrichaceae bacterium | reverse complement strand
ATTCGCTTGCCGCCAAACTGTTTCCGATTGTGGCTCTACACCACCAACCGCACAGAACACCGCAACCGCACCATCCAACACCCTCAAAGAGCGCTCAACTTCTATTGTGAAGTCAACATGCCCTGGAGTATCAATGATGTTTATCCGATGCTTATCGAGCTGCTGCTCCATACCTGACCAAAAACAGGTAGTTGCCGCCGATGTAATCGTAATGCCGCGCTCCTGCTCCTGCTCCATCCAATCCATGGTTGCAGCACCATCGTGAACCTCACCTATCTTATGAGAGACTCCAGTGTAAAACAGAATACGCTCTGTTGTTGTTGTCTTGCCCGCATCAATGTGAGCCATAATACCGACATTCCGATATCGCTCTAGCGGCGTTGTGCGAGCCATGACTCTTCCTCTTTAACTCGTTATGAGCCTACCAACGGAAGTGAGCAAACGCTTTATTGGCTTCTGCCATCTTGTGCACATCTTCACGCTTTTTAACAGCAGCACCACGTCGCTCGTTAGCATCCATCAATTCGCCTGCCAACTTAGCCGCCATTGACTTTTCGCCTCGCTTACGAGCTGCATCAACCAACCAACGCATTGCCAATGCATCTTGACGAGACGCACGAACTTCCACAGGCACTTGATATGTTGCGCCACCCACACGACGAGACTTAACCTCAACAGATGGACGAGCATTATCCAATGCACTTTCCAAAACCTCAAGACCATCACCACCTTTCTTGGCAGAGATTGCATCCAAGGCTCCGTATATTACTTTTTCTGCGATAGACTTTTTACCATCTTTCATCACGGTATTGATGAATTTAGCAAGTCTTTCACTTCCAAATTTTGGATCAGGAAGTATTTCGCGTTTAGGGACTTCTCTTCTTCTTGGCATAACTTTATCCGCTTATTTCTTAGGACGTTTTGTTCCATACTTGGAACGACCTTGTTTACGATCTTGAACACCTTGAGTATCCAAATTACCGCGAACAGTATGATAACGCACACCTGGAAGGTCTTTAACACGACCACCACGAATCAGAATCACCGAGTGCTCCTGAAGGTTATGCCCTTCACCACCAATATAACTCGTTACTTCATACCCGTTTGTTAAACGAACACGAGCAACCTTCCTCATCGCTGAGTTTGGTTTCTTTGGTGTTGTTGTATATACACGCGTACACACTCCACGACGTTGAGGACATGCTTCCAATGCTGGAACATTACTCTTTTCTACTTTGCGCTTACGTGGCTTACGCACCAACTGGTTAATCGTTGCCATTGAATTTTATTCTCTTGCAATAAATAAAGGAAACAAAACCAATATGCCACTGGCTTTAGTACATCGTTTCCCAACAAAAACCGAATTAATCGGTCTGTCAAAGGTCGCAGAATTCTATTGATCGAAGCATTTACTGTCAAGTAATGATTTAGCTTTTTCTTATATAATTCTATCTTTAATGTTAATCGATAGAGATCATAGCTAATAATCAGGAAAGACAAGGACTCAGCAATCAAATAACTGGAGCCCCTTCACCTCAAACCAACAGAATATATCTGCAATTTACTGTTTACACTTGCTTATTTAGTACACTCTATTCAAAGTACACAAAACAAGACTTACTCATACTCAGAAACCATCTTACTCTTCTGCGTTTGACACAGATGCCTCATCCGATACAACTGGCATGATTGGCATTTCGACATTTGGGTTTATCTTTTGCTTTTGACGCTCTCTGTGATGCGTTAAGCCTGTTCCTGCTGGTATTAAACGACCAACAATTACATTCTCTTTCAAACCACGCAGATCATCACGAGCCCCCCTCACGGACGCCTCAGTCAATACTCGAGTTGTTTCTTGGAAAGAAGCCGCAGAGATAAAGGAGTCAGTTACCAGAGATGCCTTTGTAATACCTAGCAACAAACGCTCGTATTGCGCAGGGAGTTTACCAGCAGCTTCCAATCTCTCATTTTCCTCAAGCACACGCCAATGATCCGTCTGTTCGCCTTTTAGGAAACGGCTTTCACCGCTATCTCGAATTTCAACTTTTCGCATCATCTGGCGATTTATAACCTCGATATGCTTATCATTGATTCCCACACCCTGCAAACGATACACATCCTGTATTTCATTAACTAGGTGATCCGCCAATACGATAGGACCTAGCAATCGCAAGATATCATGGAGGCTACGCTCACCATCTACGACCACATCACCCTTTTCGACCTGTTCACCTTCGAATACGTTAACTTTTCTCCACTTAGGAATTAGCTCCTCATGAGCTACACCTTGCTTATCAGTGATAATAAGGCGTTGCTTTCCTTTCGTTTCCTTACCGAAGGAGACAGTACCAGATGCCTCCGCCATTACCGCTTGATCTTTTGGCTTTCTTGCTTCAAACAGGTCAGCAACTCGAGGTAAACCACCCGTAATATCACGCGTAGTAGAAGACTCCTGAGGTAAGCGAGCAAGCACATCACCAACCTCTGCCATCGCACCGTTTTGAAGGTTAACAACCGCTCCACCTACCAACGGGTACTGTACCGGGACAGCACTATCCTCAAAGAATAACGACTCTCCAGATTCATCAACCAAACGAATCGTTGGACGGAGATCCTTACCACCTGCACCACGAGCCAACACATCTTTCACAACGGTTGATGTCAGACCTGTAATATCATCAATTCTTGTTTCAATAGTTGAATCAGTAAAGTCAGCAAATTGCACTCTACCCGCCACCTCATTGATAATTGGGTGTGTATGTGGATCCCAATGTGCGATCTCCTGACCCGCTTCAGCCTTATCACCATTCTGCACAGTAATAATTGCACCATACGGAACCTTATAACGCTCACGCTCTCGACCATCTTCATCCGAAACACTTAATTCACATGAACGAGATACGGCAACCAAGTGACCTTCTTTATTGGTTACTGTTTTTGAATTGATTAACTCAACCGTTCCCGCAGAGCGAACGGTAATATTATTATCTGCTGCCGCACGACTGGCCGCCCCACCAATGTGGAAAGTACGCATTGTTAGCTGTGTACCAGGCTCACCAATTGATTGAGCTGCAATAACTCCAACTGCCTCACCAATATTTACTTTATGACCACGAGCAAGGTCTCTACCATAACAAGATGCACAAATACCATGTCTATTTTCACAGGTTATTGCTGAGCGAACACGCACCTCATCGATTGCCTGCTTTTCTAACTCTTCAACCAAATCTTCATCGAATAATGTACCCGCTGGAAAGATGACTTTTCCATTTTTCTCAACATCAGTTGCTGCAACACGACCTAGAACACGATCACCAAGAGGCAAAACAACGTCACCACCCTCAATGATTGCCTTGAGAACCAGACCGTTTTCAGTACCACAATCCTCCTCTGTTACCACCATATCTTGAGCAACATCAACCAAACGACGTGTTAAGTAACCCGAGTTAGCTGTTTTTAGTGCTGTATCTGCAAGACCCTTACGAGCACCGTGAGTTGAAATAAAGTACTGAAGTACATTTAAGCCTTCACGGAAATTTGAGGTGATTGGCGTTTCGATAATCGACCCATCAGGCTTAGCCATCAAACCACGCATTCCTGCAAGCTGCCTAATCTGCGCAGCAGAACCACGAGCACCAGAATCGGCCATCATATAAATCGAGTTGAATGAATCTTGTGTTACCGTATTTCCATCACTATCAACGACCTCCTCCGAACCAATGCCATCCATCATAGCTTTCGCAACACGATCATTAGTTCTTGTCCAAATATCGATGACTTTATTGTAACGCTCACCCTGTGTGACTAAACCTGTAGAGTATTGATTTTCAATTTCTTTTACGTCAGCTTCAGCCTCCGCTATTATATCTGCCTTATCAACAGGAATCGCCATATCACCCGCACAAAATGAAACACCTGCACGCGTTGCATATTTGTAACCCGTATACATTAACTGGTCAGCAAAAATAACGGTACTTTTGAGACCAACATAGCGATAAGCTTGATTAATCAAGTTAGAAATTGCTTTCTTTTTAAGCACCGTATTCAAAATTTCAAACGGCAAACCATCCGGCAAAATCTTACTTAAAATAACACGCCCAATTGTTGTATCTACAACCGTCTTTTTCTCTTGAAGAACACCATTTTCATCTTTCAAACACTCTCGAATGCGTGCTTTGACCTTCGCATGCAAGCTGACCTGCCCAGTTTCATAAGCACGTAGCGCTTCTTCTGGACCAGAGATGATCATACCAGTACCTTTTGCATCAGCAGAAATGCGCGTCATGTAGTACAAGCCCAATACAATATCTTGAGATGGGACGATAATTGGATCACCACTGGCAGGAGCCAATACATTATTTGATGCCATCATCAAGGCTCGAGCCTCTAACTGTGCCTCAATTGACAGTGGCACGTGTACCGCCATCTGATCACCATCAAAGTCTGCGTTAAAAGCAGCACAAACCAATGGATGCAATTGAATTGCCTTACCCTCGATCAAGACCGGCTCAAATGCCTGTATTCCCAAACGGTGTAATGTCGGTGCACGGTTAAGCATGATGGGATGTTCACGAATAACCCCTTCGAGAATCTCCCAAACATCGGCTGTTTCACGCTCTACTAATTTTTTAGCTGCCTTGATTGTTGTAGCCAAACCACGACGCTGTAATTTACCAAAGATAAATGGCTTAAATAACTCAAGCGCCATCTTTTTAGGCAGACCACATTGATGCAATCTAAGCGTAGGACCAACCACGATCACCGAACGACCCGAGTAGTCAACACGCTTACCCAGTAGATTCTGACGGAAACGACCTTGCTTCCCTTTGATCATATCTGACAGAGATTTTAATGGGCGTTTATTGGAACCTGTAATTGCACGACCACGGCGACCATTATCTAATAATGCATCGACCGCCTCCTGTAACATCCGTTTTTCATTACGCACAATAATATCAGGAGCATTTAACTCTAACAGACGATTAAGGCGATTATTTCTATTGATTACACGGCGGTATAAATCATTAAGATCAGATGTTGCAAAACGACCACCATCCAAAGGAACCAACGGACGCAAATCAGGTGGTAATACCGGTAATACTTTCAATATTAACCATTCTGGCTTATTACCAGATTCCATAAAGTTTTCAACTAACTTCAACCGCTTTCCGATACGTTTTAACTTAGTTTCCGACTTAGTCTGTGTCGCATCTTCACGTAACTGCTCCGCCTCATCTTTAAGGTTTACATTTTCAAGCAGTTTTAAAACCGCTTCTGCACCCATTTTCGCTTCAAACTCATCACCAAATTCTTCAAGCGCTTCAAGATAAGTTTCATCTGTCATTAAATCGCCACGCTCTAGCGTTGTCATACCCGGCTCAATAACAACAAATGCCTCAAAATAGAGCACACGTTCAATATCACGTAAAGTCATATCCAACAACAAACCAATACGTGATGGTAACGATTTCAAAAACCAAATATGTGCAACAGGACACGCTAACTCAATATGAGCCATACGATCACGGCGTACCTTAGTTTGCGTTACTTCAACACCACACTTCTCACAGATTACACCACGATGTTTTAGGCGTTTATACTTACCACAAAGACATTCATAGTCTTTTACGGGTCCAAAAATTTTGGCACAGAATAGACCATCACGCTCTGGTTTAAATGTTCGATAGTTAATTGTCTCCGGCTTTTTTACTTCGCCATAAGACCAGGAACGGATAACTTCAGGTGATGTCAACCCAACACGGATGGCATCAAACTCTTCAGACTCTTTCTCTTGTTTAAAGATATTTAGTAAATCTTTCATTCTTTCTCTTCCGCCTGCTGTATTTTGCAACGACCATAAGCAAGCTGATCACGCTTGCTTATGGTTAATTTTCTAGCTAATCACTTAATACGTGATTACGAATCGCTTTCAAGTTCGATATTCAAACCAAGTGAGCGAATTTCCTTCATTAATACATTGAAGGACTCTGGCATACCTGCTTGCATATAATGATCACCATCAACAATGCTCTTATACATGCGATTTCTACCCTGAACATCATCTGACTTAACTGTTAACATTTCCTGCAATGTGTATGCTGCACCATAAGCCTCAAGCGCCCATACCTCCATCTCACCGAAACGCTGACCACCAAACTGAGCTTTACCACCCAAAGGCTGTTGGGTAACAAGACTATAAGGACCTGTTGAACGAGCATGCATTTTATCATCAACCAAGTGATTCAACTTCAGCATGTGCATATAACCAACCGTAATTTCACGCTCAAACTTTTCACCAGTACGACCGTCGTACAAGCTAGTTTGACCCGATTCCGGCAAATCAGCTAATCGCAACATAGCTTTAATATCTTCTTCAGACGCACCATCGAATACCTGCGTCCCCATGGTTACACCTCGACGTAGATTCTTACACATATCAAGAATCTCATCATCTGACATGCTTGCAATCATTTCGTCATTCTGCTCAGGATTACCACCTGTACTATAAATTTCACTCAAGAAGGATCGCAGTTCATCCATTGCGACCTTAGCATCGACCATACGACCAATTTTTTCACCAAGACCTTTTGCCGCCCAGCCTAAATGCGTTTCAAGCACCTGACCAACATTCATTCGCGACGGTACACCCAGTGGGTTTAGTACAATATCGACGGGACGACCATCAGCGGTATGAGGCATATCTTCAATAGGAACAATACGCGAAACCACACCTTTGTTACCATGACGACCCGCCATCTTATCACCTGGTTGCATACGACGCTTAACAGCTACATATACCTTAACCATTTTCAGCACACCCGGCGCTAAATCATCACCCGAAGTAATCTTCTCACGCTGTTTCTGCAAACGCTCTTCATACGATGCTTTTTTGTCTTCAAGCTGTTTCGCTAACTGTTCAATCTGTTCATTGATTTCTTCATCTTCCATGCGGATAGAGAACCAATCATTTTGCTCAATTGCCTTTAGGACTGTCTTGGTGATATTCGTACCTGATTTGATGCCCGCAGGACCGCTTGCCGCTGGTTTACCAGACACGAGAGCCGCCACACGATCAAAAACATCCGTACGGAAAATTCGCAATTCATCACGCAAATCTTTACGAAATCTTTCTAACTCAGCTTCTTCAATATCAATTGCACGCGAATCTTTCTCTACACCATCTCGTGTAAACACACGCACATCAACAACTGTGCCTGCAACACTTGATTTCATTCTAAGTGAAGTATCTTTTACGTCAGAAGCCTTTTCACCAAAGATGGCACGCAATAGTTTTTCTTCTGGCGTAAGCTGCGTCTCTCCTTTTGGCGTTACCTTACCAACAAGAACATCACCGCCTTTAACTTCCGCACCCACATGGATAATTCCACATTCATCCAATTTTGCTAACTGACTCTCACTTACATTTGGAATATCCGCAGAGATTTCTTCCGAACCTAGTTTTGTATCACGAGCCAAACAGGTTAATTCTTCTATATGAATAGATGTGTAGCGATCTTCTTGAAGTACACGCTCTGATAATAAAATTGAATCCTCAAAGTTATAACCATTCCAAGGCATAAAGGCGATCAGCATATTTTGACCAAGCGCCAATTCACCCATATCAGTTGATGAGCCATCCGCCAACACATCACCACGCGCCACATGATCTCCAACCTTTACAATCGGACGTTGATTGATACAGGTATTTTGATTTGAACGCACATATTTAGTGAGGTTGTATATATCAACACCACCTTCTTTTTCTGTTGCTTCACTATCATTAACACGAATGACCACTCTCATTGCATCAACAGAATCAATGATACCGCCACGCTCTGCCTTAACCGCAGAACCAGAGTCAACAGCAACTGCTCGCTCCATTCCTGTACCCGCGACAGGAGCATCCGCACGCAAACAAGGCACAGCTTGTCGTTGCATGTTTGACCCCATCAATGCACGGTTTGCATCATCATGCTCAAGAAACGGGATTAACGAAGCAGCAACAGATACAATCTGCTTAGGCGATACGTCCATATAGTTCACATCAGCCACATGCGCCATTGCAAATTCATTCTGATACCGTGCTGAAATCATCTCATCAACAAATTCACCAGACTCATTCACCTTCGCACTTGCCTGTGCAATAACATATCGAGACTCTTCAATTGCTGACAAGTACTCGATATCATCCGTCACCTTGCCATCAATCACTTTACGGTAGGGCGTTTCAAGGAAACCATAATCATTTGTTCTAGCAAAGACAGAGAGTGAATTAATTAGACCAATATTCGGCCCCTCTGGCGTTTCGATAGGGCATACACGACCATAATGCGTTGGATGCACGTCTCGCACTTCAAAGCCCGCACGCTCACGCGTTAGACCACCAGGACCTAAAGCTGAAATACGACGCTTATGAGTCACTTCTGCCAGTGGATTATTTTGATCCATGAACTGCGATAACTGACTTGAACCAAAGAACTCTTTTACTGCTGCAGAAACCGGCTTCGCATTAATCATTTCTTGCGGCATCAAACCTTCGCTTTCCGCTACGGTAAGGCGTTCTTTAACAGCACGCTCAACACGAACCAAGCCAACACGAAAAGCATTTTCCGCCATTTCGCCCACACTTCGGATACGTCGATTACCTAGGTGATCAATATCATCAACTACATCATGCCCATCACGAATTGCAATCAGTTGTTTCAATACATTGACAATGTCTGAATCAACTTTACCCGCCTTTTTGATCTCTGCATACTGCTCAGCATAAAGCTCCACTTGCTTCTTAGATAGCTTATCTGAACGGCTTGCCAAGTAACGAGAGTCAAACAATATGCTAGGCCCCGTTTCACCTGGAATCTCAAGACGACGGTTAAACTTCATACGCCCAACACCAGAAAGATCATATCGCTCTTCTGTGAAGAAGAGGTTATGAAATAAGTTCTCCGCCGCTTCTTTTGTTGGCGGCTCACCAGGGCGCATCATACGATAAATCTCAACCATTGCTTCAAGCTGCGTGCTTGTTGGGTCAACATTCAATGTATTTGATATAAACGCGCCACGATCTAAGTCATTAGTGTAGAGCACGTCAAATACTTTAATATCGGCATCAGCGAGTTTTTCAAGTAGTTCTTCTGTCAATTCTTCATTTGCACTCGCAACAACTTCACCTGTCACTTCGTCAATATGATTATTTGCTAGACGCTTACCCAGCATATACTCCACTGGAACATCTAAGTTCTTTGTACCTGCTGCATCAAACTTTTTGATGTGCCTTGCAGTAACACGACGCCCCTCTTTTATAAGAACCTCGCCATCCAACATGATATCAAACGAAGCCAACTCACCACGAAGGCGCTCAGGAATTAACTCAATACTTAGGATACCATCCTTTGCAACAGTTACTGTTACTTTCTCGAAGAAGGTATCAAGAATTTCTTCTGTGTCCATGCCCAATGCACGCAATAATATAGTCGCAGGCAATTTACGACGACGATCTATACGCACAAAAACAGAATCTTTGGGATCAAATTCAAAATCTAACCATGAGCCACGGTAAGGAATAACACGTGCATTATGAAGAATCTTACCCGCTGAATTTGACTTTCCTTTATCATGATCAAAGAAAACACCGGGAGATCGATGTAACTGAGATACGATGACTCGCTCCGTACCATTAATGACAAAAGTACCCTTATCTGTCATTAATGGCATTTCGCCAAGATAAACTTCTTGTTCTTTTACTTCTTTAACGACACGCGTATTACCCGGTGCATCTTTGTCATATATCACCAAACGCAGGGTAACTTTTAATGACGCACCGTAGGATAAACCACGCGACTGGCACTCACGCACATTAAAGACAGGCTCTTCAATACGATAGTCAACAAACTCAAGTTCAACATAACCGTTGTAACTTACGATAGGAAATACAGAGTTAAACGCTCCTTGAATCCCTTTATCTTCGCGTTCTTCTACTTTTTTATTTGGCTGTAAATACTGCCTATATGATTCTAATTGGATAGAGAGTAGATCTGGAATATCCATAACATGTGGATATTTTCCAAAATCTTTGCGGATACGTTTCTTTTCGGTATAACTCAATCCCATTATCTTTCCTCAGCTGAACATCGAGAATTACTTAATCAAGCATGAAGTTCAAGATTGAAGGTAAACTTCATCACTTTTGATCTGACATAGTTGGTTTTAACATCAAACGATCTAAGCATTTGAAAAATAGTCACTTATGGAAAAACATCAACTCAAAACCCACAAGCGAGAAAAGGCCGACAGCGATATTCACTGCCAGCCTTCTTTTCTAAAACAAGTCTTGCTATTGCTTCAGAAAAAAGCTGAAATGAATTACTTCACCTCAACCTGTGCACCAACTTCTTCAAGCTGCTTTTGAACGTCTTCTGCTTCTGCTTTATCAACGCCTTCTTTAACAGCTACTGGGCAACCTTCAACCATAGCTTTTGCTTCTTTCAAGCCCAAGCCAGTGATTCCACGGATTGCTTTGATAACTTTAATCTTGTTATCACCGAAGCTAGTCATCATTACATCAAATTCAGTCTGCTCTGCACCACCACCAGCATCATCACCACCAGCAGGAGCAGCAGCAACTGCAGCTGCCGCTGCAGAAACACCAAATTTCTCTTCCATATCAGAGATCAGGTCAACGATCTCCATTACACTCATATTGGAAATTGCTTCCAAAATATCATCTTTAGATACAGCCATTGTATTATCTCCTAAATACTAAATCAGGCATTTGCCTCTTTCTGGTCACGAATAGCAGCCACAGTTCGCACAAGCTTGCCAGGAACTTCATTGATTGTGCGCGCAAGTTTATCAAGCGGAGCTCGCAGTGTACCTGCAAGTATCGCAAGAGCTTGGTCACGCGTAGGCATTTTCGCAAGACGCTCTAGGTCAGCAACATCTAACAATTCACCACCAATCGATACCGCCTTAGGCACCAACTTGTCATGCTCTTTGGCAAAATCTTTAACTACACGAGCTGCCGCACCTGGATCTTCTTGCGAAAATGCCATAACCAGCGGCCCTACAAAGCTGTCTTGCATACATTCAAAATCTGTATCCTTAACAGCAATCTTAGCTAAATTATTTTTTACCACTCGAAGGTAAACGCCACCATCACGTGCTTTTACACGCAAATCAGTCATTTCACCTACAGTTAAACCGCTGTACTCTGCAGTAACAACGGAGTGAGCTTCTGCAGCTACCGCAGCAACCTCAGAGACAACTTGTTTTTTGTCCGCTAAAGTTAAAGCCACGACATCTACCTCTTTCTGTTTCGGTGTGAAACACCGTTAATTAAACATCTAAAAGCATATCAATTAGATGCTCGCTCTAACGACGCTTCCCGAACCAGAACCTGATTCAGGTCACGCCATCTACATAGGATTGTAATTTTTAAGTCAAAAACTAAAAACCTCGACTCCTATGGTCTTCGACGACATACATCCCTGCATATCTATGATGCCAAATCCATTTGGCAACCCCTCATCCCTAAGAGGCTTGCCTTAGTGGTATAACCACTAAGCTAATTTCATTAATAGTTAAGCGTTGACGTATCAACAGCAATACCTGGCCCCATCGTTGTAGAAACAGAAACCTTTTTAACATAAGTACCTTTTGCTGAACTTGGCTTTAACTTAACCAACGCACCTAACAATGCATTTAGGTTTTCTTCTAGTGCAGCACCATCAAAATCGACATTACCGATAGCACCATGCACAATTCCAGCTTTATCCGTTCTAAACTGAACCTGACCAGATTTCGCATTTTTGACAGCTTCAGCAACATTTGGCGTTACCGTGCCAACTTTAGGATTAGGCATTAACCCACGCGGACCAAGAATCTGACCCAACTGACCAACAACACGCATTGCATCAGGACTAGCCACGACTACATCAAAATCCATCATGCCTTTCTTGACTTCATCAGCCAAGTCATCCATACCCACAATGTCAGCACCAGCTTCCTTAGCTGCATCTGCATTAGCACCTTGAGTAAACACAGCAACACGCACTGTCTTACCTGTGCCATTTGGCATAACTGTTGAACCACGCACAACCTGATCTGACTTACGAGGATCCACACCAAGATTTACACTCACATCAACACTTTCTGTAAATTTTGCGGCTGGCACTTTTTTTAACAATTCAAAGGCATCAGAAACTGCATATTGCGTATCCGTATTGACCAATTCACGAATTGCTTTTTGACGTTTACTTAACTTAGCCATTTTATAAACCCTCCACTTCTAAGCCCATACTGCGAGCACTACCCGCGATGGTACGAACTGCCGCATCCATATCTGCTGCGGTTAAATCAGGTTCTTTAGCTTTTGCAATCTCTTCTAATTGGTCACGTGTTACCGTGCCAACTTTTTTCGTATTTGGCTCACCACTACCTTTTTGGATACCCGCTGCCTTTTTTAATAAAATTGATGCTGGTGGAGTTTTTGTCTCAAAAGTAAAACTGCGATCATTATAAACCGTGATCACAACTGGGATAGGCATACCCTGTTCCACATCCTGAGTCTTCGCATTAAATGCCTTACAAAACTCCATGATATTAACGCCGTGCTGACCCAACGCAGGACCAACAGGAGGACTTGGGTTTGCACTTCCCGCAGGAACTTGCAATTTTATATACGATTCAACTTTCTTAGCCATAACCTAACCTTTATGGGTACAAACGCCTCTCGGCTCCCCTAATAATATTTATAAAATTTACGTCTTTTCTATCTGATAGAATTCTAATTCGACAGGAGTTGAACGACCAAAAATCTGCACAGCAACTTGAACTGTACTTTTGTCATAATCAACACCTTCAACAACACCATTGAAGTCATTAAATGGACCATCACAGACCCGTACAACCTCACCCACATCAAAGAGCACCTTCGGCTTAGGCTTATCTACACCTTCTTCAATGCGATTTAAAATAACATCTGCTTCTTTTTGAGATATTGGAGCAGGGCGATCACCTGTACCACCAATAAAACCCAACACCCTTGGCGTATCCTTCACCATGTGCCAAGCATCATCATTCATATCCATTTCGACTAAAACATAGCCAGGGAAAAATTTACGCTCACTCTTACGCTTTTTCCCTTCGCGCATCTCGACAACTTCTTCCGTAGGCACCAATATTTGGCTAAAAGAATCTTCTAGTCCATAACGCACAATACGCTCCTCTAGGAAGCGTTTGACTTGGGCTTCATAACCCGAAAATGCCTGAACCACATACCAATGTTTGGCCACACTAACCTCTCAAAAGACAGCTACCCTAGCAAGGAACCAACTCCAAGCCCTAGCAACATATCAACAAACCAAAGAAATATGGACAACAAAATAACAATCACAACAACCATCAATGTTGTCTGCATTGTTTCGACACGTGTCGGCCATACCATTTTACGCACTTCGGTACGCGCATTTTTCATAAAGGCTAATAAGTTCTTGCCAGAAGTTGTTGTCAACGCAATACCGGCCGCGATTAACAATACCGCAATCAAACCCAGCACTCTATAAAGGAATGACTCCTCAGAATAGAAGTAAAAACCACCGATAGCCACAAAAGCCAAAGCTCCTGCCACGATATTTTTTACCAAATCAATTGCTGACCCTTGCGACTCTGCTTTAACTGACATTATTCTCTCACTTCTTATTATCTACCTGCTACAAGCACAGATTTTACAAGCAAATTATTAGCCACAAATAGTGGCAGGCCAAGAGGGACTCGAACCCCCAACCTGCGGTTTTGGAAACCGCTGCTCTCCCAATTGAG